>SLAU01000239.1 GCA_007126675.1 Balneolaceae bacterium | reverse complement strand
TGGAGTGGCACGAGTTTGAGGAACTGGCTGCACGCCTGAAGAAGTATGGTACGGAATTCATCATTGAACCGTATGTACGCTTTGCAGGTAAACCGGGAGAACAATACACCATGTTTCTGCTCGATCCCAGCGGAAATGCGCTTGAATTTAAAGCGTTTAGAGATGAAAGCCAGATATTTGCAAAAAATTAGCCCTATTATACGAGCGCCGATTGTTGAAAACCCGGTTTTCAGCATTCGTTTTTCTTAATGTATTCGACCTGTTACAATGGCCCCAAAAATTATTCCTTCGCAACGAATGGAGCAGCTTCCTTACTATCTGTTTGGAAAGCTTAATGCCGAAAAACAGCGACGGAGGGAGGCAGGGCTGGATATTATCGATTTTGGAATGGGCAATCCCGATATGCCGGCCTCCCGGGAAGTGGTCGAAAAAACCCTTGATGTGATTGAAGATGATAAGGCTCATCGTTATTCACGAGCAACGGGTATCCCGCATCTGCTAAAAGCTGCAGCCGATCACTATAAATTAAAATATGATGTTGATCTATTGCCTGAAAAGGAAGTGATAGCCACGATTGGCAGTAAAGAGGGGCTTTCCCATTTGGCACTAGCCCTGCTTGGTCCCGGCGATCTCTGCGCCGCTCCCGAACCCTATTTTCCGGTACACATGTGGAGTGTAGTAATAGCCGGAGCAGAAGTTGTAAATATTCCCATAACCGATAATGCCGAAGAGCTTATTGGCAGTCTTGAAAAGCTTGAACAGAAGCCGAAAGCTATTTTTCTGAATTATCCCCATAACCCAACCGGTACTACTGTTGATTTAACTTTTTTTGAAAAGACCGTTCCTTATTTCAGAGAGAACAATATTATTGCCATTCACGATTTTGCCTACAAGGATATCACATTCGACGGTTACACTGCCCCAAGCATTCTGCAGGTAGAAGGGGCGAAAGAGATCGCTGTGGAATTTTTTACAATGAGTAAATCGTATAATATGGCCGGTTGGCGCTGTGGATTTTGCCTCGGCAATGCCGAAATTATCCATCTTCTTTCCAGAATAAAATCGTTTTTTGATTATGGAATGTTTACTCCCATACAGGTAGCTGCTATTACAGCTTTAAAAGGCGATCCGCAAAAGGTGGCTGATGTTGCCGCCAAATATGAAAAAAGACGCGATGTACTGGTAGACGGTCTTGCACGGTCCGGCTGGATAATCCCTAAAAACAGGGGAGGAATGTTTGTATGGACCCAAATGCCCGAAGCATACCGCGGAATGGGATCAATTCAATTTGCCGAATGGCTTCTCGACGAAGCGGAAGTGTTGGTTTCGCCAGGAGCAGGGTTTGGCCCGGCAGGTGAAGGTTTTATTCGTATGAGTCTTGTAGAAAATACTCAAAGAATCAGGCAGGCCGTCAGGCAGATCAACCGGGTGTTGAAGAGTGAATCCTGAGAAGCGGAAAAAGAAGCCTGTTCTCAATACTTGCTACTCGCTACCCGATACTCAGTTACTCAAGACTCACTCTCCACAAATTCAATCCGTCCGGCAATCTCTTCCCACTTATTCAGGTTTTCAGCCAGATTGCTTTTTACCTCTTCATATTCCAGTGATATTTTTTTCACATTTTCGGAATCATCATAAAATGACTGATCTGCCATTGCCTCTTCTATTTCAGCTTTTCGTAATTCCTGTTTTTCAATCTCGTTTTCAATTTTCTGCAGACGGTTTTTGAGAGGTTTTATTTTTTTCGATAGTGCATTTCGTTTTTCCGCCTCAAGCCTCCGCTGCTCTTTGCGGCTCAGGTTATTATTGTTGCTGGAGTCATCCTTTTTTTGATCCGCCTCCTGTTTTGCTTCAGCCTCTTCAGCTTTTTTATCGAGATAATAGCTCACATTACCCAGCCAGGTTTTCACATATTCGTGCTGTACTTCCAGGGTTTTATTTACAATCGGATCCAAAAAATCCCTGTCGTGTGATACAATCATCAAAGTACCTTCGAACTGCTGAAGTGCTTGCTGCAGAATATTTTTTGACTGCATATCGAGATGATTCGTGGGCTCATCAAAAATCAAAAAGTTACCGGGGTTGAGCAGCATCTTTGCAAGTGCAAGGCGGCTTTTTTCCCCTCCCGAAAGAACACTCACTTTTTTGAACACATCATCACCCACAAAAAGAAAACAGCCAAGGATGGTTCGCAGCCGCGTTTCGGAATCTCCGTCTGCAGCCAGCTTCATCTCTTCAAGTGCAGTGTTCTTCGGGTTCAGTTCATCAGCCTGGTGCTGGGCGAAATAGCCCGGCGTTACGTTATAACCAACTTCCCGCTTGCCCGCGGTGATCGGTTCAGTACCGGCAAGAATTCGTATCAATGTTGATTTACCGGCGCCATTCGGCCCGACAACAGCAATTTTGTCACCCCGCTCCACCTCGTAATCAATCCCGTCAAAAACTGTATTGTCGCCATACTTTTTCACAACATTGGATAGTGATAGTACAATCTGCCCCGATCGCTGCGGTGGCGGAAACCGGAACGAGATTTCAGATTGCTCATCTTCAATCTCAACCATCTCCATCTTCTCAAGCTGTTTGATGCGGCTCTGTACCTGTTTGGCTTTGGTGGCTTTATACCTGAAGCGGTCAATAAACTCCTGGGTTTGTTTTATCTCTTTCTGCTGATTTTCATACTGTTTTTTCAGGAGCTCTTTTTCCTGGGCAGCTTTTTTCTCATAAAAGGAATAATTGCCGGCATAGTCGAACAGGTTTCCGCGGCTCAGTGCCAGCGTTCTTTTTGTGACGGTATCCAGAAATGCGCGGTCATGAGAAACTATGACCACTGCCCCCTCATAATTCTTCAGAAAAGATTCGATCCACTGCAGTGATTCAATATCAAGATGGTTTGTAGGCTCATCAAGCAGTAAATATGTGGGTTTGCGTAGCAGCAGTTTTGCAAGAGCAATTCTCATCAGCCAGCCTCCGCTGAATTCTTTTGTGGACCGGGAAAAATCTGATTTACTGAAACCAAGGCCCATCAGCACTTTTTCAATATCCGATTCGAGCGAGTAGTTGCCTGTCTGTTCCAGTTTCTGCTGTGCAACTCCAAATTGCTGTACAGCTTTATTGTGCTCGTCTGATCCCGGTTCAAGCGTGTCCATTTTTACCTGGAGGGAGCTGATCTCCTTCCTTAATTTCATAATGTGCGAAAATGCCCGCTCTACTTCACCCAGTATTGTTAAATCAGGGTCCGGCTCCACCCCATCCTGCGGCAGGTAGCCCACAGTAGCCTCGTTGCTCATACTTATTGTGCCCGAGTCGGGTTGCTGTTCGCCCGCAATAATTTTTAGCAGTGTGGATTTTCCCGCACCGTTTGGACCCACCAGCCCCACACGCTCACCCGGATTGATGATTGCAGAGATTGAATCGAACAGCGGGCGTTCTCCGAAATGAAGTGATATTCCGTCAAGTTGAAGCATTTAAAAATTTATTCTCAGAATTTACAGCCGGTTACGTTAATAAAGAGTTATCTGTTGCTTAGGATGTTTGGATAAACAGATTTATTTTATACTGCTCAAAAATACCAATACTCTCGTTCTATCAAACGAAATTTCATGATTTTTATAAAGCGACTATTATTTGCCCTCATTTTTACAGGATTTTTGATTTCCTGTGAACGCGATCTTCAACAACCTGTGATCGAATATATTATTACCAATCCTGCAGATACCGGGGCGCGATTTCCAAATCTTCATATTGATGATACGGAAACGATCCATATGAGCTGGTTTTTAAAAGTGGATGAGGATATATATGCTCTTCAATTTGCTTCTTTATCCGATGACAGGTGGACCGACGCCAGGTCTGTACGAGTGGGTACAAATTTCTTTGTAAACTGGGCAGACTTTCCATCTGTAGTGGGAAAAAACGGAGAAGTGGTTGCAGCTCACTGGCTCCGGAAAATTGAGGGCGGTCCGTTTGCCTATAATGTAAATGTTGCATTTCCGGGAGAAAATATTCGGCGTTGGACTGACCCGATTACTCCGCACCTGGACGGTACCCCCACCGAGCACGGATTTGTTTCGATGCAGCCGCTATCTGATGACCGTGTACTTGCAATTTGGCTCGATGGCCGGCATACCGACGGACGCGGACATCATGAATATTCTGATCCGGACAAAGCGATGACCATTCGTTCTGCTGAAATTTCAAAAGATGGCAGTATTGACCGAAAGCGGGTTATTGATGAAATGGTATGCGATTGCTGCCAAACCGACATGGTTAAAACATCGGATGGTTTTGCGGCTGTGTACAGAGGAAGAACAACGGATGAGATTCGTGATATTCTGATATCGCGCTATAACACCGAAACCGGTGAGTGGAGTGAGCCGGTAACAGTTCATGATGACGGCTGGCAGATTGGAGGTTGCCCGGTTAACGGTCCCCGAATTATTGCAGACGGTAATAATGTGGCAGTGGCCTGGTTTACGATGAATGATAATGAAGCCAAGGTTTTACTTGCCCGTTCTGATGATGGCGGTGTCACCTTTGGTGAGCCGGTGAAGATAGCGGGCGATGAAACTTCTGGCAGGGTGGATCTTGCTTATGGCAATAACGGCTCAATTTTTGTGAGCTGGATGGAAGCTTACGATGGCAAAGGATTGGTTATGGTGCGCGAAGTGAAACAGAATAATGAGATGAATGATCCGATATTTGTGGGTTTAACGGATGCATCCCGCGCCAGCGGATTTCCGAGGATGGTGAGACAGGGTGATTATTTTGTTTTTGCATGGACACAGACCGAGCCTCTGGTACGCGTCAGAACCGCAAGAATTCCGGTTGAAAGCCCCGTCTTATTAGAGTAATTTGAACCGCAATATCACAGCAGGTTTTTCATATTACCAGTTAAATGTATAACTGAAATTTTAATCAAAGATAAAACAGATGTCATTTCGCTATTATCAGGTTTTCTTCATTTCACTACTAACACTTTTGCTGATTGGCTGCAGTTCACTTTCAGCCCAAACGGATCGTGATGATTACCGCCAGCAGGCGATTGAAATTTTAGAGCGTGTTCCGCTTTTTGACGGGCATAATGATGTGCCCTGGCAATACAGAAACAGGGTTGGCTACAAGTTTTCGGAGCTTGATTTTCATGATACCACACATCTGGATCCGCCGATGCATTCCGATATTCCGCGTCTGCGCGAAGGCAGGGTGGGTGCTCAGTGGTGGTCGGTATATGTATCAGCAAATATCAGTGAGCACGAGGCAGTAAAACAGACGATGGAACAAATCGACTTTGTGCACCGGCTGGTTGAAAAATATCCGGACCATTTTGAGCTGGCTTTAACAGCCGATGATGTGGAGCGGATTTTTGAAGATGGAAAAATTGCCTCCCTGATTGGGATGGAAGGCGGCCACTCCATTGCAAACTCGCTGGCGGTATTGAGAATGTTCTACGAACTGGGAGCCCGTTACATGACCATCACACACTCCAGAACGCTGGACTGGGCAGATGCCTCAACGGATGATCCCGTTCATGACGGTCTGTCGGAATTTGGTGAAGAGGTGATTCGTGAAATGAACCGTCTTGGCATGCTGGTAGATCTTTCCCATGTTTCGGCACAAACTATGCGCGATGCACTGAGGGTTACGGAGGCACCGGTTATGTTTTCACACTCAAATGCGCGTGCTCTGGCCGGACATCCCCGGAATGTTCCGGATGACGTATTGCAGATGACAAAACAGAATAACGGAATTGTGATGGTTACATTTGTGGAAACATTCACATCCGAAGAGCGGCGGCAGCATTTTGCCGAACGGGCAGCCTATCAGCGTAAAATGGAGTATTTGCATATAGGTTATCCTGAGAAAGTTTCTGAAATGATGAGTAAATGGGATGAAGAAAATGAAGCACCGAAATCGACGCTCGAACAGGTTGCTGATCACATCGATCATATTCGCGATCAAATCGGTGTAGACTACATCGGAATTGGCGGAGATTATGACGGCATTCCAACACTTCCCATTGGTCTTGAAGATGTAACAACATATCCTGACCTGTTTGCCGAGCTTCTGAAAAGAGGATACTCAGAAGAAGACCTGGAAAAAATTGCCGGCCTGAACATGATACGCGTAATGCGTGATGCAGAAGCCGTGGCAGAACGTCTTCAAAATGCTCATGGCCCGTCTGAAGTATTGATAGGGGATTTTTAAGTTCAGCTATCAGCTATCAGCTATCAGCTATCAGCTATCAGCTATCAGCGGCATTATAATCTCGATGGAAAAACTGTGAGTGCAGAACTGCTTCCTGACTTCCGCACTTTATTTATTATCTTAATAACTTGATAATCAATGAGTTATAAGCCTCTGAAAGACATTCAAGGTGTCTCGAAAGCGATTTTCAACTACTAATATTGGACATCTATACTTTGAAATAAATTCCTTCTGCTTTGAGTCATAAGTTATAGCTCTTAACCAATTCTTAGCTGCATGTCTCTCTGACACTTTTCATCGGGGAAAAGTGTCCAAAACCCGCCGGCTTGGATTTCTTCAGGCGGGGTTTTTCTCCGACTATGCGATGTAAAAAACAATGGTCCATTACACACTGAGGTTTTTATAAGCTTCTCACCGGTATGTTTTTTACAACCATCGCACACGCCGGACAAAAACCAAACACCACCTTCAGAAATCACGATGCCGGAAATCTTTTCTTCCTTTAAAAACTCTAAGTCTTAATAAAGAAAAAACGGCCTCTGATTCGTGGAGGCGATAAGCAGAGCGGGGCGAAAGAGACGTATTGATAAATCATACCGGTGATAAATGGTGTGCTTGGGAAAAAAGTGATGGACCATTGATTTATCTGTCGAAGGAGCCACCCGCGATGGAGCCGAAGCGAATCAGCAGCCTTGATCTTTTGCTTACTTTTGTATCAAGACAAAAGTAAGGGGATGTTTTAATTAGGCTAGAATTAATAGTATTAGCTCAGAGTTAATTCCTGGCTGGCTGATCACTATTATTTTTTTTGCTTGTCCGGTAACCAAGAGCTTAAGCCAAAATACCAACACAGGTGTCCCAATGCGGAAGTCAGGAGTGCAGAACAGCTTTATCTCTAAATTTGAGAAGCAATCAGCATTTCTATTTCGCGGTAGGGGATATCAAAAAGATTGGCCAGTGATTTTTTTGTGAGATGGTTTTTATAAATGTAGGTGCCGTGCCGTAAAGCAGAATTATTCCACAGGCACTCTTTTATATTTGCTGCATCACCCAGCTGCAACAGGTAAGGAACCAATACATTATTCAGGGCGTACGTTGCTGTGCGTGCTACATTCGAGGGAATATTCGGCACGCAGTAATGAATTACATCATTCTTGCGGAATACAGGATTTGAATGAGTTGTCGGCTCGCTGGTTGCTACACAACCTCCCTGATCAATTACGGTATCCACAATTACGCTGCCCGGTTTCATCATATCCACCATTTCTTCGGTAACCCAGCAAGGAGCGCGTTCGCCTTCAATTAACGCAGCACCAATCACCACATCGGCAAATCCCATCGCTTTGGTAAGGTAATGGTGATTGGCAGTAGCTGTGACGATACGCCTGTCCAGTGCATTTTCAAGGCGGCGAAGAGCTGCCAGGTTATTATCCATCACAAAAACCTGGGCGCCATACCCAAGGGCAGTCCGTGCTGCATATTCTCCGGTAATTCCGGCTCCCAAAATAACCACAGTTGCAGGCGGCACGCCCGAAATTCCGCCCAGCATAGTGCCCTGGCCATCACTCCGGTTTTCGAGATAATGCGTGGCAATTTGCACAGCCATCGATCCGGTAATTTCATGCATCATCCGTACAATCGGGAATTCACCGTCATCGCCTTTTATAAATTCGTAACCGATCGCACAAACGCCTTTATCAATCAATTTTTTGAGAAACTCGTAACGGGTATGCCCAAGATGCAGGGCTGATACCAGAATCTGTCCCTTTTGCATCCACTCCTGTTCATTCAGCGTGGGTGGTGCAACTTTTACGATCAGCTCCGATTCTTTGAAAAGTTCTTCAGCGCTGTATGCAATTTCGGCACCTGCATCCGCATATTCCTGATCAGTGAAGTGGGCATCAATGCCGGCATTTTTCTCAATAAACAGTTCGTGCCCGTTTGCTACAAGAGTTGAAATTCCTTCGGGCGTTAAAGAAACGCGGCGCTCATCGATCGACGTTTCTTTGGGTAAGCCGATTTTAAGCGAACGTTTAGAATGTGATTTGATCAGCGTGCGTTCAAGTGTTTGAATGCCGATCTGTTCCGTATCAAGCGGATTCAGTTCCATATTTCAATTGAATAGATGGGCTTTTTCAGGTTAGCCCCGGTGATTTTCTGTCAAGTCAAATTAATTAAACTCAGTTATTATACAAACTATCGATTTTCATACCTTGAAATTTATAATGTGATGATTGATTGAATAGTTTCAGAAAGCTATTCAAGACTCTTTATCAATAAATACAAAACCAAAAATCAACAATGCAAAATCCCCGGAAAAAGAAAAGTTTAGGCCAGCATTTTTTGAGGGATAAAAATATGATCCGGAAAATAGTCGAGGCTATCCCGGCAGGCGGGGATGATCCGGTTGTAGAAATTGGTCCGGGAGATGGTGCACTAACCGGCAGCTTGCTGAAGAAGTTTGAAAATCTGACAGCAATCGAGATCGATCCCGTGATGATCGATCATCTGAAAGAAAAATATCCTGACTTACAGATTTTGAAAAGCGATATTCTGAAAGTTGACTGGTCTGAGTTCGCTGCAGCTTCAGGCAAATTACATGTGATTGGGAACCTACCCTATTATATCACCAGTCAGATTTTATTTTCAATTCTGGAACACAGGCAGCATTTTGAGTCTGCTACTTTAATGATGCAGAAGGAGGTTGCACAGCGCATTGTTGCATCACCCCGCACCAAAGAGTATGGCATACTAAGTGTTCAGACACAACTGATGGCTAAACCCGAAATTTTATTTGATGTGCCGCCCGGTGTGTTTTCTCCGCCGCCAAAAGTTGACAGCAGTGTGATTCGATTAACTTTTGAAAACACAGAATTAAAATGCAGCGACACAAATCTGAAAACTGTAGTGCGGATGGCTTTCAATCAAAGAAGAAAAAAACTGAGCAATGCACTAAGCCGCCTGAATGCCGAACTGCCTGAGGAGGAGTTTGACTTCAGCCTCCGGGCCGAAGCACTTGAGCCTGCCATGTATGAAAAGTTGACAGCCCGTCTTGAACAACTTGGCACCTTTGAATAGAAATCGGGAGAGATTCAGAAAATATTACCTGAATTTTTCTATTCGTGACAATTTTTGGTAATTGTTGAAAGAAATTTCCCACTTTGGTACGGAACTTGCACACAATAACGCAGATGGGGCTGTATGTGCACAGCGCCTAACGATTTTTATTTAAATAGATAAACACTAACACAAACGAAGGAGTTGTAAAAATGGCTAAAATTAAACCTTTAAGCGACCGCGTGCTTGTACGCCCGGTTGAAGCTGAAGAAAAAACAAGCTCAGGCATCATCATTCCTGACACAGCGAAAGAAAAACCTCAAAGAGGTACAGTAGTAGCTGCAGGCCCCGGAAAAGTAGAAAACGGGACTAAGATTGATATTTCAGTAAAAGAAGGTGATGAAATTCTTTATGGAAAGTACTCAGGAACTGAAGTAACTCTTGACGGAGAAGAGTACCTGATTATGAGAGAATCTGACATCCTGGGAATCGTATCCTGAAAACCATAACAAAACACTTTAAATACTAACTAAAAAACAATTCACGAATTATGTCAAAATTAGTTCATTATGATGCGGAAGCACGCGACGCGTTAAAGCGCGGTGTTGACAAGCTCGCTAACGCTGTAAAAGTAACACTGGGTCCTCGCGGACGTAACGTTGTTATCGATAAGTCGTTTGGAGCCCCAACAGTAACCAAAGATGGTGTAACTGTTGCAAAGGAGATTGAACTCTCCGATAAAGTTGAGAACATGGGTGCGCAAATGGTGCGCGAAGTTGCTTCAAAAACTAACGACAATGCTGGTGACGGAACCACCACGGCAACTGTTCTTGCACAGTCAATTATTCAAACCGGTCTGAAAAACGTTACTGCTGGTGCAAATCCAATGGATTTGAAGCGCGGTATTGATCAGGCTGTAAAAGCTGTTGTAGAAGAGCTGCAGAATCAGAGCAATCCTGTAGGCGACAGCCTCGAAAGTATCAAACAGGTTGGAACCATATCAGCAAATGGTGACGAGAATATCGGTTCACACATTGCCCAGGCAATGGAGAAAGTTGGCAAAGACGGTGTGATTACCGTTGAGGAAGCCAAAGGAACCGAAACATATCTCGAAACTGTAGAAGGGATGCAGTTCGATCGCGGTTACCTGTCACCTTATTTTGTGACTAACAGCGATACTATGACTGCTGAGATGGAAGATCCTTACATTCTGATTTTCGACAAGAAGATCTCTAACATGAAGGATCTGCTTCCAATTCTCGAAAAAGTAATTCAAACCAACAAGCCGCTGTTGATTATCGCTGAAGATATTGAAGGCGAAGCACTGGCTACATTGGTAGTAAACAAACTTCGCGGATCGCTGAAGATTGCTGCTGTTAAAGCTCCTGGCTTTGGCGACAGACGCAAAGCGATGCTCGAAGATATTGCGATTCTGACAGGTGGTACCGTAATCAGCGAAGAGCGCGGATACAAGCTTGAAAATGCAACGCTTGATTTTCTCGGCCAAGCTGACAGGTTAAACATCACTAAAGATGACACAACCATCGTTGGCGGACAGGGCAAAAATGAGGATATCAAAGCCCGAATCAATCAGATCAAATCTCAAATTGAGAACACCGATTCTGATTATGATCGTGAAAAACTGCAGGAGCGTCTTGCCAAACTGAGTGGCGGTGT
>SLAU01000174.1 GCA_007126675.1 Balneolaceae bacterium | reverse complement strand
TCCTCTTTTCTGAATGCAAAAGAAGTTGCTTCAGATGTATATCCATTCATTCCTGCAATGTTTATTCGCGCTGATTTTCCGACCGACCGGTTTCTGCGTGAGATGGATCCAATTCCGGTGATGATTATGCACAGCCCTGATGATAACATCATTCGTTACCGGCATGGACAGGAACTATATGAAATAGCACAGGAGCCAAAGAAATTTATAGAACTTCGCGGCGGCCATAATGATAATTTCTTCCGGTCAACAGATATTTACGAAACCGCCTGGCGCGATTTTATAGAGCAATTGGCGGATAGGGGTGGTTGAATTTTTGGGTGATTTAATTTTGACTCTGCAGAAAAATATCATTTGAATTGATAAACCAAACGCCTCGAAGAGGCACAAGCAATAGCATGGGACGGAGTCCTATGTAATCAGAGGCGTTTTTTAAAAAACTCTGCCCCACAGGGGTCCGCCAATTCGGCGGAAAAGAGCGCAAGCCCGGCTTCCGCTTGCTTGCCTTTAATAGGATGGCGAGAGTAAAGTCAAAAAAAGTGCCATTCGGAACGATGTATGTTGCGGCTATGCCGCAATATTGGCCATGCCTAACGGCACTAACATTGGGGCTATCTGTTTGAGGGTAGAATTCATACATAAACTCTGATGATGCCCAGCAATTTTTTGAAGATAGGCAGTTTCAGATAGAAAAATGAAACTCAAACTATTTAAAAAAGAGTTTCTCAATTCAATAAAAGTGGCGTATTTTTGGGCGACATTATTTTCACAAAATCATCGACCAGCTTGTTAAAAAAGCGCTTACAAAGAGATAAATCTTATGGCTACTACTCCTGCTAATAAACCATCGGCATACTACAAAGAACCGGGCCCGAAACTTGATAAAGAATCTCCATTTGAATCGATGATGGAGAGGTTTCGTTTTGCCGCAGATCTTCTTCAGCTTGATGAAGGAATGTTTCAATATCTGGCCAGCCCGTTTAAACAGGTTATTGTATCTGTGCCGGTTGTAATGGACAACGGAAAAATCAAAGTTTTTGAAGGCTATCGTGTGATTCATGATAACGTTTTGGGGCCGTCAAAAGGGGGCGTGCGATTTGCGCCGGATGTTAACCTGGAAGAGGTAAAGGCACTCGCATCTTGGATGACCTGGAAATGTGCCGTTGTGAATGTGCCTTTTGGAGGAGCAAAAGGTGGCGTGCGCTGTAATCCCAAGGAATTATCGAAGGCCGAACTTGAGCGATTAACACGCAGGTATACAGCAAACCTGTTAGAAGTTTTTGGCCCCGACCGCGACATCCCCGCCCCGGATATGAACACCGATGAACAGGTGATGGCATGGATCATGGATACCTACAGCATGAATTCGCAGCGAACCGAAACAGCGGTTGTAACCGGTAAACCAATTATATTGGGAGGGTCACTCGGCCGAAAAGAAGCAACCGGAAGAGGTGTAGTTACGGTTACCTTGGCTGCATTGAGCAAAATGGGAATCATGCCCAATAAAACTTCAGTAGTGGTTCAGGGTTTTGGAAATGTTGGTTCTGTGTCGGCAGAGTTGATGTACGAGCAGGGTGCAAAAATTATTGCAATTAGTGATATATCCGGAGGATATGTGAATACTGATGGAATTGATATTCCGGGAGCTATTGCATACATGAATAATAACAACCGCTCTTTGGAAGGATATCCAGATGCTGACCCAATCAGTAATGAAGAGATTCTTGAACTTGAATGTGATGTGTTGATTCCTGCGGCTAAAGAAGATCAGATCAGCCGGCATAATGCTCATAATATTAAAGCAAAAATTATTTCGGAAGGTGCAAACGGTCCCGTTACTGCTAATGCAGATGCTATTTTGGAGGAAAATGGTGTTTTGGTTATACCTGACATTTTAGCTAATGCAGGTGGTGTTACAGTTTCCTATTTTGAGTGGGTTCAGGACCGTCAGGGATACTTTTGGACTGAAGAACGCGTTAACCGGCGGCTGAACCGAATGATGAGAAGCGCCTTTGATAATCTTTACAAAGTGAGTGACCAACATAAAATAACCATGCGTCAGGCTGCGTATGTATATGCCATTAACCGTGTTGCAGAAACCCTGAAGCTGCGCGGTATCTATGCCTGATACTACATTTTCTTATGCCCCATAAATATCAGTATACGCTAAACTCTACGTTTGAAGAGTCGGAACGAGTTCCGGATTTTGTTGATGAAATACAAAAGGAGACAGGGCTGGATGATGAGTTAAGTGGAAATTTTATGCTTCTGTTGAGTGAAGCTGTATCAAATGCGATTGATCATGGCAATGAAGGTGATCCAGGGAAAAAAGTTCATATAGATATAGAAATCACAGATGAGAAAATTGTAGCATCTGTCCGGGATGAAGGCAAGGGCTTCACACCTAACTTAGATAAAGATCCATTATCAGAAGAAAACCTTTTGAAAGAGAGCGGCAGGGGAGTTTTTATACTGAACCAACTCGCCGATGAACTGGAGTTCAGAGATGAAGGCAGGGTTACTGAATTTACGTTGTTCAGAAAGTAAGGCTATTATCAGAATAAATTGCCAAAATTCTTTTATACCACGAGGGCACGAAGACCCGAAGTACACGAAGGATGATATTCAGGCCTTGAAACCCTTCGTGAATCTTCGTGTCCTGGTGACTTCGTGGTTTTTTATCCCTGCAGGATGATTTGATTGAAGTGTAATGGTGTGAAGCTAAGAAGACAGTAAAAAGCCATCATCCTTTTTACCACGAGGTCACGAAGACCCGAAGTACACGAAGGATGATATTCAGGCCTTGAAACCCTTCGTGAATCTTCGTGTCCTGGTGACTTCGTGGTTTTTATCCCTGCAGGATGATTTGATTGAAG
>SLAU01000295.1 GCA_007126675.1 Balneolaceae bacterium | reverse complement strand
TCACCCAACTCAATCATACCCGGTGTTATCAGCACTTTTCTTCCGCTGCTGAAGGATGCAAGTACCTCGATTGCATTTTTTGCCCCTTTCGGGTTTGAGTTAAATGCATCATCAATTACAGTTATGCCATTCCTTTGCTTCAGCTCAAGACGGTGTTCAACCGGTTTCATCTGTGATGCTGCAATTTGTAAAGTTGGCAGCCGTAAATTCAATTCGCGGGCTGTTGCGGCTCCAAGTAAAATATTCTGAACATTATGAATGCCGAGCAGGGAAGTTGTAATCTTTTCTGAGCCTTCTTCATTGCCATCTTCATCAAGCCATTTCAAAGTAAAGGAGGTTCCTGCCGGGCCCGTTTCTATATTTTCGGCCCTTACCGAACCGTTTTTACCTGTAATGATTCGTTTGATATCTGTTCTTGATTTACCCATTTGCAAAACAACGGGATCATCACCGTTCAAAATCAGCTTACCCCCCGGCTTGAGTTCTCTTGCAAGTGTAGCCTTCTCGTTTGCAACAGCCTCTTTGGAACCGAATGTTTCGAGGTGAGAGATCCCGACATTTGTAATCACAGAAATATCCGGTCTGGCAATATCGCAAAGCTCTTTTATGTTCCCTGAATAGCGGGCTCCCATCTCAAGTATTAAAACCTGGTGGTTGGTTTCAAGGTCATTGTTGATCACTTTACAAATCCCCATCGGCGTGTTGAAACTGCCGGGAGTGGTGCAAACCCTGTAGCGTTCTTTTAAAAAGGCATCAATCACAAACTTGGTACTGGTTTTTCCATAACTGCCGGTGATTGCAATTACTTTTAAGCCGGGCATAGATGCCAGCTTTTCGCGGGCTTGTTTTTTAAAACCTTCTTGTATTTGGTTTTCCACAGGCTTCATTAACCACGCGGCAGGAAATATCAAAAACAGAACCAGGATGTCAGCCAGTGCAAGTAGAAAAGTGAGGAAGTAAGGATCGGCAGTAATAAAGTTACCGGCTGATTCGCGAATCGCCCGGTTCATATAAAAAAGTTCCTGCGAAAACGAAAAGCTGAAAATGAAATAATAAATGGGTGCAATTAGAATCAGAAAAGTGATCAGTAATCGCTTTACACGGTTTGTGATTACAAGTGGCTTTTTGTCTTTCTCCGGGCGGTATATATGAACGGAGCCGAACCAAAAAACTGTAAACACTGCCATGATGATAACTGATGCAACAAAAGTAATCCGCTCCGCAAAAAAGTAGATTACCATAAGAATGATCAGGTTCAGAAGCAGGTGTTCGGTAGTAATTATTTTAGTGTTGAAGTTTGAGGAGACCCATTTTCTGAATTCATGGGTTTTGTACCCATGCTGCTGAAACATCTGGAAGAAATAACGCCCCCTGTAAAAACTATGGCGCAAAAAAACAGCACAGATTAACAGAACAGCACCATTAATAAAGGTTGAAAATAGATCCAAAGTGTCGGGGTTGATTCTCTTTTACAAAGGTTTAATTAAGGTCGAAAATATACAATTGATACATTATATTGTTCCACCTGATTGAGCCGGTTTATTTTCGGTTGTTAGTAACTTTCGTGAGTTTGAAATAAAGTCTTTGTTTTATTGGCAAAATAAAAGTGAGGTTGTCCAAGAAGGTCGCTAAAAAGCTTAAAGTTTATTGATTATGTCATGCCGGACCTTGATCCGGCATCTCCTGCTTTTATCAAAGTTAGGAGATCCCGTATCAAGTACGAGATGACGCCCTTTTTGGTCAACCTCAGGTTTTTTTAAAACTTAAAACTGAACTCACATTAACCACAAATCTTCAATTTTAAAGATTCACAAGATATGAAATTAATTATCCCAATGGCAGGCAGAGGAACCCGAGTCCGGCCGCATTCACATACCACACCAAAGCCATTGCTTCCGGTAGCCGGCACAATGATTATAGAGAGAATTGTGGAGACTTTTGCGCGCACACTGGATCGGACAATAGAAGAAATTGTATTTATCCTTGGCCCCGATTTTGGGCAAGAGATTAAAGATACCCTCACAGAAATGAGTAATCGTCACAACGCTAAAGCAACTTTCGGCGTGCAGGAAACAGCCCTCGGAACAGCCCATGCGGTAGCCTGTGCCGGCGATGCATTAAGCGGTGAGGTGATCATCGTTTTTGCGGATACTATTTTCGATACCAACGGCACAGTTTCTGTTGAAGGGGCCGATAGTGTAATTTGGCTGAAAGAAGTTGAAGATCCATCAAGATTCGGTGTGGCTGTCGAGAAGGGAGATCAGATTACCGATTTTGTTGAGAAGCCAAGTGAACCGATCTCCAACCTTGCGATTATTGGTGTCTATTATTTTAAGGAAGGCGAAGAGCTGAATAAAGAGATTCAATATTTGCTTGATAATAAAATTACCGGACATGGGGATGAGTATCAGCTCACTGATGCCCTGGACCGTTTACTGAAAAGCGGAAAAATATTTAAAAAAGCTACCGTTGATGAATGGCTCGATTGCGGCACCCTGCCTGCCTGGCTTGATACGACCGGTGAAATTCTTCAAAAAGAAAATCCCCGTTTTGAAAAATATCCGGACACCACGATTCATCCGCCTGTCTTTTTTGGTGAAGGGGTTGAGGTTAGCGGCAGTGAGATCGGGCCCAATGTAAGTGTGGAAGCCGGAACTGTAATTAAAAACAGCACTGTGAAAAATTCTATTATTCAAAAAAATTCGCGCATAGAAAACAGCAGGCTGAATAACTCAACCATCGGCAACCATGCTGAAGCCGTTAATGCGGAAGGTGAAATTCATATCGGCGACCACTCGGTTGTAAAACAGGCGTAAGTAACCTGACTTGCTCGTTGGGGCACCTTTATTGAAGTTTTTAGATATCTTGTTTTTAAGCACGCTCTCAGG
>SLAU01000207.1 GCA_007126675.1 Balneolaceae bacterium | reverse complement strand
TTCTGAAAATGAGCTCCGTACCGCTTTCGGTAAGATAAGTGCCGCTGTCGATAGGGTCTGATAAGGTTGTGCTTCCTCTTAGGTCGAGCGTTCCTGCGCGGAGATCTACAATTCCCTGATTCACAAATAGGCCGGATGAAAAAATTGTATTCCCGCTTGTGCTTTTTACAAGTTCAGCTCCCGGCAGATTAAAAAAGCGGATAAAATTTGCACTTGTCGCAGCATTGGCCTCGAACGTTCCTTCATTTTTGATGCCTCCAAGGCCGGTAATTCTTGAGGTAATATTTCCCTCCAGCCATCGAACAGTTGCATCTTCACTAATATCAATCTGGGCATTCAGGTTTTTGACAAAACCACCCCATACACTTTCAGATTGGCCGGAAAGGTTTACCTGCACGCCTACCTCAGTAACTTCACCGCCAAGGTTTCCACTATTCCAGTTAAAAAACTCAGTGATGGTTAATTCGCCGTTTCCGTCAAGAGTGCCCCCTTCCAGTGTTAAGCCTTCTATGGTAAAATTACCATTGAGATTTACCGTGCGGAACGAACCTATTATTGCAACATCACGATCTTCCGGCACTCCCTCCGGGTCCCAGGTACCGGGATTGCCCCAGTCACCGTCATTAACGGCGACGAATGTTTGCTGGGCTTTTACATTTCCTGCTGTAAAAAACAGGAAAACAAGCAGCTTAATAACTATGAAACTACCAAACCGGCCCTTTTTTTTATTTTGTTGTCCGGTAAGTTGAACCCCTTTTTTCATAATTCTAATGCTGCCTTTTTTCATAGAATTTTTTTACCTGAAAAGAATCTGTTTAGGAGTTCGCACTGCACACAATGAATCCGGCAATTATGAAAACCACCATTTTTTTCAGAATGATTATCCTTCTCTCATTTCTCATCAAAAACTTGTTTATCTGAAAAAGCGGACGAACTCCCGTACCCGAATCTATTTAAAACAAGTTCATTCTTCTATACCGTAATCACGGTATTTTTTTGGTTAGTTAATTGGGTGATTAGTGGATTAGGTGATTAGGTGATTAGGTGATTAGTGGATTGGTTGATTGGTTGATTGGTTGATTAGTACTGTGTAGTCTATTGCTTTGTGCATGAGTATTCTATGGCTGTGACACCTCGTATATTTTCCGCGCGGCGCGGGACGGAAGCCGATTTAGCTTCGGTATTTTATGCGCCGCGCCCTCAACTACCACGCGTTAGCGTCATCCTGACCGACGGCGTGCTTTTCGACGGAGTGGAAGGATCTCCTAATTACAGGCAAGTGCTTCAGAAAAGATTTTTTTAGGAAGTTTCCCCTTCGAAGGGGGTCTTTTTTTAGAAAGTGCTACGAACTGGGAGATCTTTCGACTCCGGCCCAAAAAACGGGCCTACGCTCAAGATGACATGGGGAAAAATTTTGGAGAGGGCGGCGCACTAAACCCAAGCTGTTATTTATTCTTTCCCCGCGCCGCCTCGCATATTTACTTCGCGGCGCGGGGTTGAACCCGGTTCAATCTCAGTACTTTATGCGCCGCGCCCTTATACAACACTCACACTGTCATCTCGACTGCAGGCACGTGCTTTTGCGTGCCGGAATGGAGAGATCTTCTAATTTAGAGCAGGTGTTTAAGAAAAGATTTTTTACAATAGTGCTATGAACATGGAGATGTCTCCGCGCATCCCGACAAAAGCGTCGGGATTTGGTCGACATGACATAGCGTTTGGGTTTAGAGGGCGGCGCACTAAACCCAAGCTGGTGTTAATTCTTTTCCCTGCGCCGCCTCGTTTATTTACTACGCGGTGCGGGCCGAAACCCTGTTCAATTTCGGTACTTTATGCGCCGCGCCCTCAACTACTACGCGTTCGTGTCATCTACAATCCTGACCCTGCCTCACCGGCAGGCAGGCGACGGCGTGCTTATCGACGGAGCGGAAGGATCTCCTTGTTACGGGCATGTGTTTTAGAAAAAACCCCGTACACCCCTCCCTCCGCCAGCCGGCGGAGTACTCCCCTCAAGGAGAGAGAATTCTCCTTCTCATATAACACCCGCTTTAACTTTCAATTCGGTGCCCTGCTCCCCGTTGCTGGTTATTATTAGTTCACCATTCAGCTTTTCTGCGCGGTTTTTTATGCTTTGCAAGCCGATTCCGTTGTAGGTTTTACCGGGATCAAAGCCTTTTCCATTGTCGCGGATGGTGAGTAAGAAGTGACCTTTTTGTTTTTGAACAGAGATGGTGACTGATGTGGCTTCGGAGTGTTTAACGATGTTGTGCAGTGCTTCTTTGTAAATTAAAAAGAGATCTCTTTTGAAAAGCAGAGTAACTTTATCACCCAGCAGCGAGTCGTCTATTTCAAAGCTGTGTTCAATGTTCACCAGCATCTCATTGGCTACTTCTTTCATTTTCAGAACCAGGTCTTCGAACGTATCATTGCCCGGGTTGATCGCCCAGACGATGTTGCTCATCGCGTCCATTGTTTTTTGAGACGCTGCCTGAACTTTCCGGATCCGGGTTTTAATTTCCGGCTCCAGGTTTTTGTTGTTCTGTATCATGCCTGTAATCAATGCAATACTGCTCAGGTTGCTTCCTACTTCATCATGCAGATCACCGGCAATCTGCATCCGCATCCTTTCAATCCTCAGCAGCTGCGAAACCCGGAATCTGTGAATCATATATAGAATGGTTCCGGTTACACCCAAAGAGATCAAAATAAACCACCAGGTTTGCCAGAACGGCGGCAGGATTATGAAATCGATGACTGCGCGGTTTATGTCCCAGTTTCCATACTGATGTGATGCCTGAACTTCAAACCGATACTCACCGGGAGGAAGTGACGTGTACTGTACTGTTGCTATATCTGAGTATTGCCAGTCAGGGTCTATTCTGTCCATTTTGTACCTGTAGGTTACTCCTTGCGGATCACTCAGGTAAAGCCCTAAAAAGTCAAATTTCAGATAGTTATCCCTGTGATTGAACTTAAGCGGTGCCGAGAAGTCAAGATCTTTGTCAAACAGCTGAACCCGTGTAAACTCTACGTTTGGCTGCGGCTGACGAAAATCAACTCTGCCGTGCTCAATTTTCATGGCACCGTCTACCGTGCCGATCCAGATATTTCCATTCCGGCCTGTGTTAGCAGATCCAACCGTCATGCTTGCGGGTATCAGGCCATCGGCATGGGTGAGCTGAAGGGCCGTTTCTCCGGAAAGATGGTAAACTGTTGAACCTGATGCCGTCCAGAGCCCATCCCCCGAATCAATCACAAAACTATACGGGCCGGAAGGCAGCATATATTTTTCGAGTGCATCAACAAAAGTTCCGTTTTCTAAAAAAGTTAGCCCGATATCGGAGGCGATCCACAATCTACCCTCATTCTCCCATATATGATTGATTTCGGAAGCGTCAGATGCGCTAAAAAAGTCTAAATCCACTACCGATCCACCGCCGGTTTTATAAAGTCCATCAAAAAAACTGCTGACCCAAAGTCCTTCCTCTGTTTCCAGAAATTGCGTTACCGTTCTGGGGATATCGGCAAATCCCGGATCATAGGGAGTAAGTTCGTTTTCTGACAGCAGAAAAAGGCCGTTCCAGTAACTGCCTGCCAGTGTCCGGTTTTGAGAATCGGTATAGATACCAACGAGAATTAATTCCTCAAGCCCCGGCGGATTATTGATTCGCTGAAACTGCTCTCCGTCGAAAACCATCAAACCATTTTCAATTGCAGCGCCGGCAATTTTACCATCAGCCGTTTCATTGATCTGCCAAAAACGGACACCCTCTGCAAAATGATGATGGGCCTCATTTTTCAGGCGATGCGCTCCGTCGAACGATGCCATCCAGATTTCTCCGTTCGAAGATTCAAAGATGTGGTTTATAAACGAAATATCACCAGGGCCGAACCGGTAATGTTTAATCCCCCTGTTTTTTAACCGTTGCAATCCCTGGTATAGATGCCCAAACCAGACAGACCCTTCCCTATCCAGAAACATACTGCCAATCCCATCAGAAGAGAGCCCGTTCTCCATTTTAAAATGCTCTGTTTTGCCATCAGAATGAATCACAAAAAGCCCCTCGCCATCGCTGCCAATCCAGAGTGATCCTCTGTCGTCCATCAATAAAGAACGAACAGAGCTGACGGGCAGATCACCGAATTCCGTTACGCCATCAGGATCAATCCGGTAGAGCCCTTCTCTCTGATAGCCAAGCCAAACAGTGCCTGTATCATCTTCAATGATCCTGTTCAGGGTTTCTACCGGCAGCTCTTCTTCATAAATTGAAATAAGAGAATCTCCGCTGATTTCAAATAAACCCATTCGGCCGCCTGCCCATATCCTTCCATCAGATAGCAGGTTGATCGCATAAAAAGTATTGGCAGATTCACCACCTACAGTTTTGAACCTGGTGAAGTTCTCATTTTCATCCATTTTGATGATCCCGCCCCCATTGGTCGCAAGCCACACATTTCCGCTCTCATCTTCCGCTATATCCCAAATGTTATTCTCGAAAGAGGATTCACCCGGTTTGAAAGTGCGAATAGTATCCGGTTTAAAATGATTAAAGCCCTGGTTGGTCGACACCCAGAAACCGCCCGTTTTACTTTTAAAAATGCCGGATACCGCATTTCCGGAAAGTCCGTCATCCATACTGTAGGTTTGGAAACGAAAACCATCAAACCGGCTCAATCCCGACTCCGTGCCAATCCAGAGATATCCGTTCTGATCCTGTGTTATTGTATACACCGAGTTATGCGGAAAACCTTCCAGTGATCTGTAATCCTGAAGAGGCAGAATTTGTGCCTTCAATGGAGTAATTACCATTACTGTAAGAAGCAATGTAACAGCCAGGAAAAAATGAAAACCTTTGGTGAGATATGTGATTAAAAGCTCTCTCATACAAAGTAACTTGCAGGATGAAATGGACGATTTTGATTAGTATACAATTCAGGAATTATATAATCCAATTTTAAATGAGTGGTTATGATTGGGGTTAGGTTTTGGTTTGTGTTGGTTTTTTGAAAATAGTTTTGTGAAATTCGTCCCCCTTGGAAGGGGGGATGTGCAAGAGCGTAAAGCGATTGCACTGGGGGGATGATCCATACGGGCAATAAGTGAAAATCAATTTCGAAGCAAAATCAACGCTCCGTGAAATCATCCCCCGGGTGACCTCGCTTTACGCTCAATCACCCTGCCCCCCTTCAAAGGGGGACTTTTATACGTCTTTTTTTCGAAAGTGCTATGAACGGGGAGATCTTTCGACTCCGGCCCAAAAAGCGGGCCTGCGCTCAAGATGACAGGGTAATTGTTTTATAGAGGGCGGCGTATCAAACCCAAGCTGGTACTAATACTTTCCCCGCGCCGCCTTTTGTTATTACTGCGTGGCGCGAGCCGGAAACAGGTTCAATCTCAGTATTTTACGCGCCGCGCCCTTACACAACACACACCACTGTCACCCTGACCGTAGTCCCGGTGCTTTTTTATCGGGACGAAGTGGAAGGGCCTCCTTGATACAGGCAAATACTTCTTAAAAACATTTCTTTATTAAAAGAGTGCTACGATTTAGGAATGTCCAAGCGGACGCTTGGACTAGCTATGCCGGGCCTGCCTGCGCTGAAGCTTCTGAAGGCAGGGGTGGGTCAATCTATATCAAATTCTCACGGAGGGCTTTTGCTACGGCTTCGTTGCCGGAGTGTACCTGCAGCTTGGTGTAGATGTTTTTGATGTGGGTGTCGATCGTGTGAAAACTGACGTTCAGCCGGGCGGCGATCCCTTTTTTGGGCAGGCCCTCTACCAATAAATTCAGGATCTCTTTTTCCCTGTCAGTCAGGCCGTATACTTTTTGTTTTACCGGTGTTTTGATAAACCTGTCCAGAACTTTTTTTGCGATCTGTGGATTGATTGGCGACCCGCCGTTTATCGCGTCGCGTATGGCCTGTTCTATCTCTGATGGCGAAGAGCTTTTGAGCAGGTAGCCGGTGGCCCCGCTGCAGAGGGCATCGAAGATTCGCTCATTATCCTGGTACACGGTAAACATGATGATTTGCACATCAGGATATGCCTCTTTCACTTTTTTTACACCTTCAATCCCGCTTATTCCGGGCAGCCCAATATCCATCAGAAGCAGTTCGGGCGGCACAGTTCCTGAAATCGCATCAAGCATCGGTTCACATTGGGGAAAGGTTCGCTGCAGTTCTACCTCCTCCGATTCGCTGAAAAACTCAGCCACCGTCTCCCGGTAGTTTTCATTATCCTCCACCATCCAAACTGTAATCGGCTTGCTCATTTTTTATTTATTGATTTGAAACAATGTAGCTGATCTGAGCATGAGCGGCTATACCGTGTTTACGTTATATTGCCGGTAAACTGAATCAATGTACCGTGTTGCGGTTTTGTGTCAATTTTGAGCCTGCCATTCAGCTTTCTGGCGCGTTTATTCATGTTTTCGAGGCCCATTCCGGAGATGGTGCCGTTCTTTTCAAAGCCGCAGCCGTCATCCTGAACCTGCATCACAAGCTCTCCACCTTTTTTCTGCAGACAGATCACCACACGCCCTGCGTTTGAATGTTTTGCGATATTGGTGGCCGCCTCTTTAAAGATCAGGAAGAGGTCACGTTTCAGCAGCAGATCGATCTGTTGATCCTGCAGTTCATCATCCACTTCAATCGTGTACTCCTGTTCGGGCAGCATCTGCGCCGCTACCTCCTTCATTTTCAGCACAAGGTCCTCCACACGGTCGTTTCCCGGATTAATTGCCCAAACAATATCACTCATCGCCTCCATAGTCTGCACAGATGCTTTTTGAACTCTTTCGAGGCGCCTTCGCTGCTCGTCGGTCAGCTCTTTTTTCCGCTTCATAATCTCCGTGAGAAGAGTGATGCTGCTCAGGTTTCCGCCTACCTCATCGTGCAAGTCACTGGCAATACTCATTCGAATTCGTTCCTCATGCAGGAGGCGGCCGACACGCAGTTTGTGGGCAAAAAACAGTAACACACCCACTGTAAAGATCGCAACAAGGTAAAACCAGGCGGCCTGCCAGAATGGGGGAACCATCCTGAAATCGATAAATGCTGCCTCGCTCCAGCTATTCTCCCCCGCTGAAGCCTGCACTTCAAACCGATACTCTCCGGGCGGAATATTCAGATAGGTAGCTTCACGGGCGTACGCACCATCCGTCCACTCTGATTCAAGCGGAAGCAGGCGATAGCGATAACGGTTTTGCGCCGGGGTAGCGTAATTCATCGCAAGGAACGAAAAAGTGACGGAGTGGTCGCGATGAGTAAACTCAAGGGGTTTGCCTGCAAGCGGATTTAGCCATTCAACGCCCTCTGGCCCGGTTTTCCGGATTCCGGTCAACATTACAGGCACGTTTATAACATCCTGATATATCGCGTCCGGATCAAAAAAGATCAGCCCGTCCATACTGCCGAAATAGATCATACCATCGGGTGAAATACGGGAAGCGTTGCGGATAAACTCTTTAGCCATCAGCCCGGCGCTTTCGGTAATCCGCACTGCACGGCCATCGCTTACTGAATAGCGGATAAGGCCGTTATTGGTGCTCATCCAAATGTTTCCGGATCTGTCTATCTCAGCGGCATAAACCGTTTGCAGCGGAATACCCCATTTTCTGAACAAACGAAAAGCTGTGCCGCTTGCCGGGTCAAACCTGATTAAGCCGGCATTTGTTGCCAGCAGCAGCCTGCCGTCTTTTTCTTCCCTGATCTGATATATACGCCCCGGAATCTCTCCGTGGCTATCTTCAGCCTGTAAAAGCATGTCTTCATCTTCGGAATAGTAGAAAAGGCCGTCACTTCCGGTCGCGATCCAGGCCCGGCAATCAGCAGAGATGTGGATATAGTGCACTTCGTAATTACCGTCAGAAGCAGGCCACACATACTCTGCAAGATGATCACTTTCGCCCTGCGTCCGCATCACACCCCCTGTGTAGGTTCCCAGCCATAAATCCCCTTCGCAGCCTCGTGCGAGTGCGGTGTAGGTTCCGCTTCCCGCCTGCATATACACCGATCCATCCGCAACACCGAACCGTTCAAAACGCTCTTCATCCGGGAAAAACCTGCTGAACCCGTGATCCGTGGCAAGCCAGTATGTGCCATCGCCGCCCTCCATAACAGACCAGATCACATCGTTTGGAATGGAACCGGGCTGATCGGGATCGTGGCGGTATGTTTTCACGACCTCATGATTAACCACGAGACTCAATCCACCGCCAATAGTACCGATTAGAAGTGTATCTCCCGAAATTGGACCTATAGCGCTCACAAGGTTGTTGCTGAGTCCTCCTTCTGCTGCCCCGGTTCTGCTCAAGCTCCTGAACGGCATCTGCACGGAATTATAATAAAACAGACCGTTCAGCGTGCCCAGCCAGACGCCCCCAAAATTATCGGGAAAGAACTCATGAATAGTTCTTCTTAACGGATCAGAACTCTCAATCTGAATCCGTTCAACATTTCCGGAACCCGGATTGAACCTGAACAGTGACAGCATGTTTTTAAACCATAAATTTCCGCGCTGATCCGCAGCCAGTCGATTTACTCTTTCTGAAACAAAATAACCGGCGAGCTCATCAACTGGGTACTTAATCTGATGGGTTATACCGATCAGTTCCAGTTTTTGATGCCAGTGCCTGTATAAATCAAGCGGAATATCCTCATCAGAAATTAAAATCTTTCCTTCATCATCAGCCGCAATTTCCCGGCTCTTTCCGGTTCGATAATTCCAAATTTTTGCAGGTCCGGCAGCACTGACTAAAATTCTGGTATCATTTTCTCCTGATACCTGTTCAGAAAGATCCAGTGATCTGAGAACGGTATCACCTGGTAAAAGGCAGAATAAAATACTGCCTGATATAAACCAAACATTGCCATCAGCATCTTCATGCAGCCTGGTTTGACTAAAGCCCCGTTCATGATCTGAAAGAATCCGGATGAACTTTTCTCCATTCCTGTAATAGCGGTGCAGGCCGGAGGATGTCAGCACTAAAAGATCACCGCTGCCGGTTGTATGCAGGCCTACAATTTGGTTATCGGCAAGTGAGGCAGGTTCGCCTTCTATATGCAAATAGTGGCTGTAGCTGTATCCGTCAAACCGGTTAAGGCCCTCGCGGGTTCCGATCCAGATATAGCCAAGCGAATCCTGAGTGATGGCCTGAACCGACTGCTGCGACATACCCTTTTCGGAACGTACCGGCTCCAGGCTCAACGATCGGCCAACCGTTTCCAGTCCGGAGTGCTCAGCTGCAACTCCGGTAAATAGGAGCAGGAGAATAAGCTTCAGCATAACAAAAAGATTGCATCATATTGATGGAACCAATGCACCTGCTTCCGGCTTTCCCTGCTTTCTAACTTCTCGCTTAAACCGGAAGGTTACAATTAAAGGGAGTGCATCAGCCCCTATTATACTAAATATGAGGTAGTTTCTCCTTTTTTTTGAGACAATTTTTCTGTGAATTAATATTTATTCGGACAATTACAGCAAACAGATTTTTTCGTCCACAGGCAGTATAAATCATTATAACCTTAATGGTATTTGAACTTAAACAACCCGAATAAATATCATGATTTATTAAACTTTATTTTGTCATAGATTTAAAACCATTGTGTATTTTAAACTCTCTATTGAATATTCTAATTTGCATGATAAATATTCCGATTGTACAATATAGCCTCAGGAGTGACTAAAGATAACATTCAATGAAACCGGAAAGCTGGCAATCAATAGAAAAACATTTTCATGAAGCGCTTGAGTTAAAGCTGCCTGCCCGGCAAGCCTATCTTAATGAACTGGAAATGAGCAACCCTGATGCAGCAGAGCAGGTCAGAGAGTTATTGAATTCTCATCAGTCCTCAGAATCGTTTTTAAACAGAGATATTTTATTTAGCCGGGCTTTTGATGCAGGCAAACAAATAGGCCCATGGAAAATTCTCCGCCAAATTGGGGAGGGCGGAATGAGTACCGTTTACCTAGCAGAACGTTCCGACGGGAAGTTTGAACGCAAAGTAGCGATCAAGTTTTTGCACGGCATAATGCCGGGGCGTGAACGCCATCACAGAATTTTGAAGGAACAGCAGATTCTGGCCCGCTTGCAGCACAAAAATATTGCACAATTGCTGGATGCGGGAATCACCGAGGAAGGGCGCCCATATTTTATCCTTGAATATGTAGACGGCATTCCGGTTACAGAGTGGTGTAAGCAGAATAAAACCGATACCAACAATTGCCTGAACATATTTACCCAGGTTTGTGAAGCGGTACAGTTTGCGCATCAACAGTTGATTGTACACCGCGATTTAAAGCCCTCCAACATTCTTGTTACTAAAAACGGAAAAGTAAAACTTCTGGATTTTGGCATTGCAAAACTATTAGATGAAAACCCTGAAGAAGGAGGTTTGCCTTTAACCCGTACAGGCTCGCAGTTTATGACCCCGGAATATGCCAGCCCGGAACAGGTAAACGGTGAAATGATTACGACAGCAACTGACGTGTACGCTCTTGGTTTACTGCTTTGCGAAATGCTGACCGGAATGCTGCCCTACAGTTTCAAAGACAAAACACCTTTGGAAATGGGCCGCATCATTACGGGCACAATGCCTGTAAAGCCAAGCCTGCTTGTTACTCAGAAATTTGATGACATAAAAGAGCCGGCTGCACCTCGTACTAACAAACAACCTGTACTCAAAAAAAAGCTCAAAGGTGACCTTGATAACATCATCCTTAAAGCACTAAGAAAAGACCCGTCCCGGAGATATATTTCTGCCGAGCAGTTGCTATCTGATATTCAAAATTACCAGAATAACCTGCCGGTAAGTGCACGGCGGGAAAGTGTCAGTTACAGGGCCGGAAAATTTATTGCTAGGCACCGGGTAGGTGTGTTTGCAGCGGCAGTTATCGTAATAAGCCTGTTTGCAACTACGGCAATATCACTGTGGCAGGCCGAACAGGCACGTGCCGAGCGCGACCGCACCCTGATGGTTAATGAATTTCTGCAAACAATCCTCCTGGAGGCTGACCCTTATACAGCAGGTGCCGATGCAACCATACGTGATGTTATGCGCAAAGCCG
>SLAU01000319.1 GCA_007126675.1 Balneolaceae bacterium | reverse complement strand
CGCTGCGTATTCATCCAGATTCCTCCTTCAGGTATAAAGTTGGAAACTTTGGCCAGCACACTTGCGAGTATTTTTTCAATAAAATTAACCCGGTGAATATCCCCTTTCCCATTACGCAGCAACGCACCATCAGCACCCTGCCCTGCAACATCGTCCCTGATTTTAAGATCAAGCTTTTCATCAAATCCGATTGTATTTTTAGGATCCTTTGCAATCTTATCATAGGGTTTGATGCGATAAGGTACATTTGCGTATACAAATATATCATTTCCGTAAAGACTTTCGAGTGCATCCGGCTCATGCATCCGGTAAAACTCAAGCAGCTTCAGCATGTAGATGATCTGATGATCTCCCCAGTAGCCAATATAGGACCATGGATTATCCGGTTCGATAGTTTCCCAATCGAATCCGCTTTTCGTTACCCGGTAGGGATTGTATCCGTCAAAGGTCGAAGTATTCAGAAACTTAAAAATCATTCCGTCAATAAACTCCGGATAGGAATGTACCAGCGCTTCCCAGTTCTGGAAAATATCCCTCCAGTTGCCTTCATAGTCGAGGATTTTTGATCCATCAACCTCACTGTGTGTGTTGATAGTAAAGTAGTTCCATGGGCGGCTTGGGTCACCATGCCTTCTGCTGAACTTGAGCGGCAGATATTCTCTGCATAGCCTGTAAAGGTCAGGATCTGTACACTCTTCAAGGTGTTTATTAAGTTCGCTTCTGCTGAATTCATCCTTCAGCCCGTTTAAAAACCCGGTATTTCGGCTGTAAACCTCGCTGCTTGCGTTACGCAGGTAAGAAACCAGGTCATTTTTTTCGATACGGTAGTTATAGTCAAAAGTACCGCCGCGCATTATATTGAAGAGAACATTTGAGAAGTGCCGTGCATCTTTCATTCGGTCAGCCGTTAATCGCTGGCCATCTGCCCCCGCAATCAGTTCTTTCAGTTTTTTTGTACCTCTCTGAACATCCTGATCGATAATTGATTCCAGTTCATCGTCATTTTGAATACGGTGATTCAATTCAATGATCTGAGAATGTGTTTGATTTACATTGGCAACGATTTTCCAATCCCTGGAATCACCGTTTTCCAACTCTAAACTTGTATGTACAAGATAAGCGCCTTTTTCACCTTTTATCTCTTTTTCTTCCTGAACCGGCTCCAGATTTCTGAAATCATTCAGTTGCAGAGATGATAGCAAATAGGTTGGGTTATCAAGACCCATCGACCAGGCAATATTTGCTTTTAATGCTTCGCTTGGCTCTGCCTTATCTACGATGATGGCACTGAGCGCAAAAATTCCGAGGCCGGACTTTTTTACCAGTTCACTTTTCTTATAGGCATCTACAAGGTTGCTTGATTCGGTTTGCAGGTCAGGCTCTACACCGTAGGGCAAAACATTCTGAATACCGTCAATCATGGTCACCTTGCAGCTTTTCCCTGATTGATTACTTATTTCAGAGCGCCTTACAAATCCATACATGTTACTTGAATTCCACTGGTAACGAAATGTCAGGCCAAGATCATGATTTACCTCTTCGAACAAAATTTTGTTGCCGAAGAAATTTTTACAGATGTTTCGGGTAATCTTGTATTTACCTGTATAGCGTTCCGAGAAAGGCTCCCAGATTTGGGCTTCTCCGCCCTCCTGATGAACCTGAAATATCGTTTTAGAACCTGTTATATCTGCGGATTCTGTTATTTTATCATCGGTGTAGTAAGGGAACAGTGCATAACTGTTATTCTTTCTACCGGCTGTTAAACCGCCGTTGCTCGATATAAACATCCAATGATTGGAATCGCTCACAATGTTCATAAAGAACGGCCGCATTTGATCATGGTTTGCAATTTTAAACCATGATTCGCCTTTGTAAGTAATTTCTTTGAGTGTCAAAATATTCTGAATATGTTTTAAAAGTTCTGATTTACGGTCATTCGACCGATTTCCAATCTTAATAGATTTCGTAAAGTCCTGATTCTTCAGTACAATTTACAGCACGTTCACACGCCTCTGTCAGTGAAATCGAGTTGAAGTGCTCGATGAGATCATCAATTGTTACTTCTTCGGAATAAGGGTCAAATTTGTGTGCTTCTTTAATTACGTAATAAGCCGCCCGCGGATATAGATTGTAATGACCACTTTCCTGGGTTTCGCCCTTCGCCATAATGCCAAACCACTCTTCATTCATGTTATTTTCTCCTTCTACATAATCGCACTGGTAGCCGGGGTTTGCCCAGGATGCTTCAGTACTATGGACATCCAGATCTTCGGTTTGGCCAACCTTCCACCAGCCATCACTGAATTGAAATGTATAACCGCCTATCGAATTTCCAGCTTTCCCCATTCCGGCGGCATATCGGTAGATCTCCTTCCAGTTACCTCTTTTATAGTACGCCTGACAAATCTGGTCTTCTTGTTCGGTTTTGGCATTGTAGGCATCTGCACCGAACTCGGTTAGCAAAACAGGTTTTCCATACTCATTTTTTACACGATCATAAAAATCGGTAAAGGTCACTCCGCGATACACGTTCGATCCAAAAATGTCGATATCAGTAAGCTCTTCAATGATGATATCCAAAAACTGCAGGTCGCCGTTTGCGATGGCGATTGGCCGGTCTGGGTCAATCTCTTTCATATCCACAGCTGCCTTATTAAACAGCTTATACATAGCACGCGCACGATCTGCATATTCTTCTTCTTCGTCCGGAAAATCTTCTGTTTCAGCACCAGTCCAGAACAAGCCGTAATTATTTTCGTTGCCGAGCAGATAAAGCAGTAAACCTCTTGTTCCCCGATACTCTCGCGCCAGTTCAGTAACTTCATTCATCAGAAGTTCAATGACACGCGGATCGGAGTAATCCGTATCTCCAACCCATTCGCCATCCAGCGTTAACCCATATCTGCCGAAAGAATG
>SLAU01000354.1 GCA_007126675.1 Balneolaceae bacterium | reverse complement strand
TATGATCTGCAGGAGATAGGATCGCCCAATCTGCATGATGTTTTGAAAGAGTTTGCGGAGGAGAGGAAGTTGTTGGGGTAGTGTGGTTATTACCCGGAGATGAATCACCGGGTAATAGAAATAGCCGTGTCTAACGGCACTCTTTTTTAATTTATCTAATAAACCTTCGCGCCACTTGGCGTACTTTGCGGTTAATCCTGCTCCTGGATTTGGAATAGCTTTAGATCTTTAAACAATGTTTCGGGCCATGTTTGAAATTTTGCCAAAATTAGTATTCCGAGAAGTTTTAACCGCGAAGATCGCAAAGAGGCGCCAAGGATTCTTCAGCATTATAAACAGATAACTGATGCAGAATTTATTCAAGTTTTTGATGCTATCCTGTTTGGAATTGAGTCATTATGATCAACGCGCGCTCTGATCCTTCAAATGGGTATTAACTACGGTACTTTTATATGTGAGGTTATCTTAGTTAGTCCCGGCGATAAATCACCGGGTTACAATATTGGCCGTGCCTAACGGCACTATTTTTTCATTGATAAAATAAACCTTCGCGCCATTTGGCGCCTGCACTCCGAAGTTTTTTTGCACGAAGGAGTGCCCTTTGCGGTTAATTCTGCTCAATATTAAAAATGATATAGAAAACCAGAAGGCCACTCTTCCGTACTTCATCACGGCATGCAAGCTTATCTGATGATGAGGAATTCGCAATAGATTTCACATCGCCCGGCTCACTCATTTAGATCGCTGCGAAATGTAACATTGGTTACAAAACCAGTCGAATCTTAAAATTTAAAAAACCGATAAAGGCATATATATCAGTGAGATACAGAATTAAAAAACCATTAAGCTATCATTCTATGGATTTATTGAATGATAAAATTTTTATTCATATCATATTACAGAACAAAACTATTGAACTATGAACATGCGTGAATTCAAAAATTCGATTTACAACGAGATGGCCGGTATAACCAAGGCACTTGGGAATCAGCATCGTCTCGAAATACTTGACCTTTTGGCCCAGGGCCCGGCACCGGTCGAGTATATAGCAAAACATACTAATTTAACCGTGGGCAATGCATCTCAACATCTCCAGGTGTTGAAAAATGCACGGCTGGTTATTTCGGAGAGGGAATGGAAATACAACTATTACAGGCTTGCTGATCAGCATGTTTTTGAAGCGTGGTGCGCATTGCGGCGGCTTGGGTTTTCTCAAAATGCTGAATTGAAACAGTTAATTGAAGACTTTCGCAGCAAACGGGAACAGCTGCAAACAATTACACCCGGCGATTTGATTGAAAAGATGAAGAAGGATGAAGTGATAATTTTGGATGTCCGCCCCGAGGAAGAGTATAAAATGGCACATATTGAAAACGCCATCTCTCTTCCCTTAAAAGAGCTTGAAAGCAGGCTCAATGAGATACCAGATGACAAAGAGATTGTAGTGTACTGCCGCGGCCCGTTTTGCCTGATGGCAGATGAGGCTGCTGAATTGCTGAGTAAGAATAGTTTTAATGCAGCAAGGCTGGAAAGAGGGTTTCCTGATTGGGCTATGCAAAAATTGCCCGTGGCAACAGTTTAAATAAATAACAAAACAATTAAAGGTGAATAATTATGAAAACAATACTTGTTTTAGGTGGCGGAATCGGAGGCATCAGAACCGCCAGAGAGCTTAGCAAAAAAATTGGGAACGAAGACGGAATTGACCTTGCAAAAATTCTGGTATTCGAAAAGCAGAAGAAAAGCCTTTTTGCGCCATCACTTACATGGATGATGGTAGGGAAGAGGGAGTCTGAACAAATTCAGGATGATTTAACGAATATTCAGCTTGGCGGAATCGAAGTTGTTTTTGGTGATATAGAGTCGGTTGACCCTGATAACATTACCGTAACCAGCAATGGAAAATCCTACAGCGGTGACTATATGGTGGTTTCCCTCGGTGCTGACCAAACGGATATTCATGAAATGAGCAAGCTTGGCCATAACTACTATACAGTTGAGGGTGCAAAATCATTTTATAATGATTTGAAGAATTTTAAAGGCGGTAAAATTGCGATTGTTGTTTCGTCGCTGCCCTACAAATCACCGGTGGCTCCCTACGAAGCTGCCATGCTGATTGATGAATACCTGCGTGAGCAAGGACTCAGAGAAAAAACTGAAATTTCACTTTACACACCCGAAGTTGAACCTATGACTTTTGCAGGTAAAGAAATTTCATTGCGGGTGAGTGAATTAATGAAATCGAAGGGTATAGATTACTTCCCTGAGCATAAACTGGATGAGGCTGATAAAAACCATCTTACTTTTTCAACGCCGGATAATCAGGAAGTTAAAAAAGAGTATGACCTGATGGCCTATACTCCTAAACATGTATGCCCGGCCGTAATCCGGGAAGCCGGTATGACCGGAGAAACCGGATGGGTTGAGGTTAACCATCAAACATTGCAAACACCATTCGAAAATGTGTATGCAATCGGAGACATTACAACGATTCCGCTTAGCGGAACCGAATCGCTGCCAAAAGCCGGAGTTTTTGCCCAATACCAGGCAAATACTGTTGCCCATAACATTACACGTCAAATGCATGGAAAACAACCGGATAAGGTTTTTACGGCTGAAGGAAAATATATACTGGACCAGGGCAACGGAAAAGCAACAAAGGTTGGCGGTAATTTTTATTCCTCTGAACTTGATATCAAAGAAACCAGTGCTGTAAATCACTGGGTGAAAATACTCCAGGAAAAAACCTGGTTTGTCAAACACTTTTAAACAAAAAAATTAACAATAGATTTTATCAAAAATTAAAAACTCATAGAAATTACCATGAACAAATTATTAGGGGCATTTATTTTTACCGCAATGCTTGGCTGGGTAGCCAGTATTATTTTAACTGCGATTCATTTTTGGGTGATTCCCATCATCCCTGAAGGCGCTGAGCTGAG
>SLAU01000366.1 GCA_007126675.1 Balneolaceae bacterium | reverse complement strand
CCGGATGGATGCTTCGGGAAGTTGGCAAAAAAGATCAAAGCCTGCTGGAGGATTTTTTAAAAGACCGTTACTCACAGATGCCCAGAACCATGCTGAGATACGCTATTGAAAAGCTGCCGGAGTCATTGCGTAAGTCTTATCTTGAAGGGCGGATTTAATTTCTTGATTATACAATTAAAAATTAAATGTTCTTTGCTTTTGTAGCTTCAATGTATTTTAAGCAGACTGTCGAATCTTTGATATTTGGGTATTCAACAGAAGAGTTGATAGTAGATGCTAGCACTCTGTAAATGTCTCGTCCTAAATTATTAAATGTTGGAATCAACCTGTCAGCACCTACTGGATCTGACAGCGTTGATTTTGATGCTAATAGAAAACCGGAAATGCATCGAGAATGTATCAATAAAGTTGTATCTGTAGCTGTCAATTCTTTATCCGACAAATGAGTATTGACACAACACTAGCTTCAGGCTAAGCAGTGTTTAAAAAAAAGCCCTTATAAGTAAATAAGGGCTTTTTTTGATATTTAAAGTTTGCAATGATGTGTGCAGAATATTACCTGCTATCTTTTCCGGTATTTACATATCGTATGCATTGACCTTGATTGCGGAATCCAAATGCTTCCCATCCACCATCTTTACAGTCTTCGATAGCTGTTGGCTCATCTACAGTTTGATACAATGCATGATTATTTATTTCAATACCATTTTCTGCATCAACATGAGTAAACCATGAATATCGGTTGCCACCTACATCAGTAGCAATCTCATCTTGAGTATTTCTGGTTGCTGTCCATAGTAGATCTCCATTGTCGTTAAAAAGATTAAGATCTACTGCTAAATATCCACCATCATCATAAACTGAATGCTGAAATGTATACCATCCAGCTTCACTTATAGTGTAATATTCACCATTATTTTCATTTAGCAATTTAAATTCATTGGTATACAAATCAGAATTATTGCTGCCGTTCACCAATAATGCACCCTCTGAAAATCCGACATGAAAAACAAAATCGCGTAGATGATTACCATCTGTTCTATTTGATGCAACGATGTAATCAAACCCCCATCTATCATCTAAGAAATCATTTGCATCTGGATCAAGATATATATCTAATTCTGCAATGTAATCACCCGGCCAATCATCGCGGTATCCATCAAATTGTGAAAATGCACCACCATAGCAAGGCTCAATTCCACGATCTTGTACGAAACCTGGACACTCCCATGGGTCACCCTTCACAGTTGCAGTTTCTGCCCCTGCGTTATGTGTTATTGTTCCGCGGAAATCTAACCAGCCATCTGTATCCTCCGAGAAATCCTGATACCATAAAACATCTGCATTTGCCGGAATGGCGAAAGGTGAAAATTGTTCATCAAATTCAGAAGTTACTAATTCATCGCTAATTTGACTATCTGTAACATTATCACAACTTAGCATCACTAAGCCTGATAATAAAATCATTCCTATTATTTTTGCTAACGCATTTTTCATATTTATACCCCATTTATTATTTGTTATATGTCCAGTAGCGGACAATTGTTGTTTAGTTTAAATAATGCTATTAGTTGCAAACTCTAAACTATCATCTCAATTGAATGACACATTTATAGGATATTGTAATATTTATTTTTCACTTATTCAAAATATAGTTCAATATGGGCAAACACTTACCAAAAATGATAAACAAATACTCTATTAAAAACAGCCGGAACCATTGCGCAAATCTTATCTTGAAGGGTGTGTGTTATCTAAGTACAGTCCACATTTGTGTGTAAATGGTTTTTCAGACCAAAAAACCCCTCTTGAGAGGGGCACATTTTTTGAACGCGACAGCGAAATGTGAAGATGAAAGTCCGTCGGCAGACGGAAGGTTCATCGAACGAGGGGTGTGTTCCTGAATAAGGCTTCGAGCCACAACGTACACACCCCTTGCCAGTCAACAAACCACGACAAGTCGTGTTTTTGACTAACTTTTCCCCTCTCGAGAGGGGACTCATTTTACTTCAAATATTTCGCATTAACCCCGGCCGCCGTCATTAAACCACTTCTCATCCAGAGACTTTTTATCCGCTCCGTTATACAATACGAACAGGGAGACCATCAGCATGGAAAAATCGAGGCGCAGTGCGTGGGCGAAGGTCCAGAATCCATCACCAAGCTGCGGGAATTTAGTTGTGATAATTGCCACAATCATAGTGATAATCAGCGGGATGGCTGCCACACGGGTTGCCAGGCCAAAAATAATCAGCAGGGCACAGGCGACCTCAAAAAATCCCACAAAGTAGGCGGTAAACTCAGGAAACGGAAATCCCATATCCATAAACCGTCCCGGCCCTCTGGTATCATAAAAAATAAACTTTTGCAATCCGGCCACGAGAAATACATATCCGAGTATCAGGCGTATAATCCAGTATCCGGAGATATCATTGGTTTTAAAAATCTTTTCAGTGTTCATTGAGCTGATTGTTTAGTCTGAGTTTAAATTATTTGCCAGCTGTAATAAAAGAAGCTCAGGGTTGAAATCGAAATTAAATGTTTGTGGTGGTGTATGCGATTGGGAGGGGTGCGGCTATGGGTAAACAGTTCTCTGGCTTTGCAATGGCCTTGATAATAGTCAAAGAGGCAGCAGAGCTGCGATGGGTTGTTCCGCAGCGGAGCAGCGGAACGAGATATAAAAAAAGCCCGTCAGCTTAGCTGACAGGCTTTATTCTTGTACCCGAGAGATGCCGAAGCACTGCTTCGGAACAACAACGCTCGGATCTCAATACTACTTAAGTATTTTCCAATAAAAAAACCCAGTAGAGGTAATTACTACTGAGCTTTAAAAAAGTACCCGAGAGAGGACTTGAACCTCCACGTCCGTAAGGACATACGCACCTGAAGCGCACGCGTCTACCAATTCCGCCACTCGGGCAATACTTATTTATTTCAATTACAAGACTTTAAATAT
>SLAU01000345.1 GCA_007126675.1 Balneolaceae bacterium | reverse complement strand
TTAAGGTCAAGTTGTTTGTATTTTTGCATGATAACACGAATATAAGCCGCTTGGCCGAAAACCCTGAGGGGCGCGCCCCTCAGGGTTATTTTTCGTGTTGCACTTATTACTTGAACTCAGACAGATTAAAAAACTGAAAATATGAAAGCTCTTATCGTGGATAATTCAGGAACTGATCCTGTTATGAAAATGGGTGAGCATCCAACACCTGAGCACGGAGAATCAGAACTTTTTGTGAAAATTAAAGCCACTGCCCTGAACCGTGCTGACCTTATGCAAAAAGCAGGAAAATATCCGCCGCCCGAAGGCGAATCTCCCATTCTTGGCCTTGAGATGGCTGGAACTGTGATTTCTGCAGGCAGTAAAGTATCAAAGTTCAAAAAAGGTGATCGCGTATATGGGCTGCTTGGCGGAGGAGGTTATGCTGAATATTGCGTGATTCACGAAGATCTTGCAATGCCAATTCCCGATAACCTCTCATTCGAAGAGGCAGCAGCTATCCCCGAAGTGTTTCTGACAGCCTATCAGGCAATCAGCTGGCTTGGTGAGTTGAAGCAAAATGAGACAATATTGATACATGCCGGTGCTAGCGGCGTTGGAACTGCGGCAATTCAGATATCAAAAAAATTATATAACGCAAAAATTGCAGTTACAGCCGGAAGTGATAAAAAGCTGAAATTGTGTGAATCACTCGGAGCAGATCTTCTGATCAACTACAAAAAATCAGATTATTCTGAAAGGATAAAATCAAATTTTGGGAAAAATAAAATAAATCTAATCCTCGACTTCGTAGGCGCTCCATATTGGTTTAAAAATGTAGATGTGTTAAGCACAGACGGATGCATAGTATATCTTGCAATGCTTGGGGGAACAAAAATCGACAATATGAGTCTGGTTCCTATACTCAGAAAAAGAATAACCATTAAAGGCTCAACACTCAGAAACAGGCCATTAGAATACAAAATAAGACTTGTTTCTGACTTTCAGGCCCATGTCTCAAAGTACATTGGAAGCGGTGATATACATCCGGTAATTCACTCAACATATGATTGGCATCAAGCTGAGGAGGCACATCAGTTAATGGGTAACAATCAAAATGCTGGTAAAATAATTTTGACCGGAATGTAGCATGAACTGTTTCTAATTAAGAAAAAATAATTTCTTTATACGGCTATTATGGATATAATTTCTATCAACAAGATGTTTCACTTTACCGTGATTCAAATTTTCAGTTAAATAGCTAACAACTTTACAGAACAGGTTATTCAAATGTGGCACCTGCTATCACTTATGATACTTGCAAATCTTGCGTATGCAGATGCAGATTCAGTGCAGACAGAAAGTGATGAGATTATTTTCAGTATAGAAAAGAATCTCGAGCAGGAACATCTTGCAAAATTACTGAACCTGAATACCCGTAATACTTTAAATAGTCCTGTTATATTTTATTCAATACAAAATATCAACGCAGACTCCGATAGGCAGGTCTTTTTAGAAGTACAGGTGACTAGTGAGCATTATGGAGAACTATACAAATCTGTACAAAACAAAAACACACCTCTTACAATAGCTGCAGGCGATTCGGTTCGTTTTTCTGATCTTGACATTATCAATGGCAATGTTCCGGGTATTGAAGGTGAACCAAAATTTGACTTTGTTCTCAGCAGCAATGGCCGAACCGTTTTGAGCCGAATTAACCAGGGTGCAGCATTAGATGATCACACATATACCATTGAAGCTTCACTGCTCGCTAAAACTGATGATGCTGATGAAACAACAAAAATAGCTGCGGATAGCACCATTTTTGAAACCAGTTTGCAAAAAGAAAAGCTTACAATATCAGTAGATGAAGAAGCAAATGATAAATTATCGAATATCAATTTTTCACGCGATACACCTGTATTCAGTTGGGACGGAAGAGATGATTTAACCTACCGCCTGGTAGTTGTTCGCAAACATAAAGATGTGGATCATGTTGAAGTGCTTAATAACCGCTTTAATACACCATTTGCAGAGAATAATATTCATGATCCCGAAAACTATGTTTATCTTGATGTAAATTATCAGGGCAACAATTTCAGCTTACCTGATGAATACAGAGACCTGATTGATCCAGGCCATTATTATGTTTGGCAGGTCCGGGGCAATTACCCTACAATAACCAGTGAAATAGAAATATCTACAGATACTGCTTCTTTTATAACCGGTAAATCTATAGAAGGCGAATTAATGGAGTTGCTTACTATCTTTTTGGGCCGTGAAACCGTTGAGCAAAAAGTTCGGGACGGAGTCCAATTTCACACCCTAAATATTAACGGTATTGAACATACTGCACATGAAGCAGTAGAATATCTGAGAAATTTGAAGTCCAAAATTGATAAAAGACAAGCAACTATTGGTGGCTGACATGAACAAGAATTTTAAATACATATTGATTTTTGCAGCAATACTGGCGGCTTTTGCAATTGTCTTTTTCCTGGCAACGGATGAAAGAGACTGGATTTTTAAAGATGCCGGTATAGAGGTAGCATATGTAAACCGCTTTGTACCTGCAGTTACAGTAACAAATGTAAGAATGTCAGAAATAGAACGTACGGGCCAATCATTAGTGTCGGGCGATACACTTGATACAAATCCGAATGGTTTTGCACTGATTCAGTTTCTGGATGAAAGTGTTACGCGGGTTTCACCATCATCACGGCTTATTGTTAAAAGTAATGTTGACCAGGAAAGAAAAATAAATCTCCGTACATCAATTGAATTGCTCATGGGCGGATTTATGATGGATGTGGTACGAAATGAAGAAACGCAGTTCCAGATCGTCACAAACAATACAGTGGCATCGATTAAAGGAACAAGGTTTGGCGTAACAGCCGACAGTTATATTTGGGTAGAGGAGGGAGAAGTGGAAGTTCGATCTAAGGCAACAGGAGAAGTAGTAACGCTTGTTGACCGGATGTTTGTTGAAGTTGATGAAACCGGTCATTTTGAAAGAGGTGAATTATCTGTCGAAGAATTGACAGCCCTTTCAGATGAATACAGAATACTGGATGCCGATCTGATCGAACAACAATTAAGATTCCAATTCAGAGATGAGCAAGGTGATACAACAGAAGAGGACGTGAGCGTATTTGAACAAGAGGGAGATGAGCAGGAAGACTAAGCTTCCTGCTGTTAGCTATGCTGAGCGCACATTCATTCCTGAAAAAAACTATGCAGGATGAATGTTGAGAAAAAGGGATCTGCGGTTGTCATTGGAGGTGGCGCCGCGGGTCTCTATTTTTCTATTAACGCTGCCAGACTTAATCCAAGTCTAAATGTAACTATTCTTGAGAAAACTGCAAATCTACTTTCGAAAGTAAAAGTGTCAGGTGGCGGCCGCTGTAATGTAACACACCACTGTTTCGATCCTGAAACACTGTCAAAAGCCTATCCCCGTGGTCATAAAACACTGCGATGGAGTTTTGAACAATTTCAAGCCAAAGATACTGTAGAGTGGTTTAAAGAGCGCTCCGTAGAGCTTAAAACCGAAAGTGACGGACGCATGTTTCCGGTTACAGACGATTCACAAACTATTGTGGACTGCTTTTTAGAAGAAGCTAAAAAGTATAATGTAAAAATTCGCACCAAAACCCGGGTCGATAAAATTGAACCTTCGCAGCAGGGATTCAAGCTTCATCTTCATAAAAAAGAACCGATTTTTTGTGATGTAGTGTTGGTGGCAACCGGCGGCTATAACCGTGAAAGTGCATACGAATGGTTAAAGGAATTAGGGCACTCCATTGTTAAACCGGTACCCTCTCTTTTTACATTTAATTTCAGGGATAAAATATTCAGCGAACTTGCTGGTATCTCCGTTGAAAATGCTGAGGTTCATATCGAAGGCACTTCATTTACGGAACGGGGACCTGTACTAATTACACACTGGGGGTTGAGCGGCCCGGCAGTTTTAAAACTATCCGCATGGGCAGCGCGGGAATTGCATGACAGGGAATATCGCTACAAAATTAAAGTAAACTGGCTATACCCTTTTAAAGAATCAGAAGTCAGGCAAAAATTATTTGAACTCAAAGAGAGAAATTTGAAGAAGCTGGTAACCAAACAGGATCAGTTTCCATTTCCGTCCCGGCTTTGGGAAAAGTTTCTTCAGCTTGCTGATGTTGACACCGCCAAACGCTGGGCTGAAATTTCTAATAAAAATATCCATAACCTGGTGCAGGTATTGGTGCACGCAAGGTATGATATACAAGGCAAAACCACATATAAGGAAGAGTTTGTAACATGCGGCGGAATACCGCTGAACGAAATAAATCCCGACACTATGGAAAGCAAAATAGTACCCGGCTTATACTTTTCAGGTGAAGTGTTGAATATTGACGGAATTACCGGCGGATTTAATTTCCAGGCTGCATGGACCAACAGCTGGCTTGCGGCTAAGGCAGTAGCGGGGAGGTAGCTGATGGCTATCAGCTATCAGCCGACAGCTTTTAAATGCAGCATAACCTATCTGCCGTTACGCTAAGTCACCATATTCAATTACTTGTTAGACACGCCAGGCAGGCGCCGTGGCGAGTGGATATCACAGTTTTATGCAAATCCGGATATTAAAGATTAATAAGAAAGGTGGCGTCAAGCAGAGTATAAAGTGCCATAAATTACTGCTATTCAGAGTTTTGAGTGTCTTTTTTTTGAAAATTGACTGTTTCAGCCGGTTCACAAAATACCTAAAAGTAAGTATTGCGTGTTGCGGCATCTAACAGTAAGCTCATAAAAACCTTATAAAACAGTTTAAATATCATCTAATTAGGCAGATATCTTTTCAAAATAATTGACTGCTTAATGTACATGTTGGCTCATTTAAAACTCAATAATAATCAAGCTATACCCCCGAAATGAAATTCAGAACTATTACCATTGCTCTTTCAGGTATTCTTTTCCTTTTATTACACTCACTCTCTGCAGTATCCCAGAACCCACCGGACCGGTCTGTTGCAGATTTTATTGATGATGACGGTCACTTTCAAAATCCTGAAGGCTATAGCGGAATACTTCAATCAAAAGTATAATACGGATGATGGAAAATGGAATGCTCTTGGAGAGGGTACAGACGGCAATGTATATGGCACTTACAGCCAACGATGATAACTAAAACGTGGGCGGTACATTCCGGACTACAGTTGATAAATAAGCCATCCGTATTGTCCGGTGTGATGTATTGTAGTAATGGCAGTTTAGACGCTCATTGGTCGTATAACAAATTAAGTAAAATACAGACGTAATGAGAAAAGTATCATTTACAAACCAAAAAGATGGAATTGTTATTAATCTATCATTCAAAAAGAACCAAATTCAGATCATATGAAAACCAAGCTCAAATCATACATATTTGCCGGATTTGTTCTGTGTTCATTACCGCTTTTCCAGCAGTGTTCATCCATGATAGACACAGAGGATGGGAATAATCCCGGAAGCGATGGAGCAGACTTCACTGAAAATGTCATAATTAATCCCGAAAATGCTGGTGAGATTAAAATTACTTCCAACAATTCCGGAAATGGAGAGGAGCTTGTTATCGAAGCTATTGCGAATGAAGGTTGGCGATTCACTGAATGGAGTGGAGAAATATCGGAAAGACGGAACCCTGCAAGTATAACTTTAGACCGGGATATTACTTTAATAGCTGAATTTGACCAGTGGGAAAGAGACAATGTAACTACCGTCAATCCGGTAACCAGCCCACGAACAGGAAGAGTTTGGATGGACAGAAACCTGGGAGCGTCAAGAGTTGCTGTCAGCGCCTCTGATCAGCAAGCTTATGGGCATTTTTATCAATGGGGTCGCGCAGCAGACGGGCATCAACGTCGTAACTCTCAAATGACAACTGAACTAAGCGTAAATGACAAACCCGGACACGCCTTATACATATTTAATGCAGATTCCATCCCCGACTGGCGGAGTCCGCAGAATGATAGCCTGTGGCAGGGAGTAAACGGCATAAATAACCCTTGTCCGGAGGGGTATCGAATTCCAACCCACGAGGAATGGCGTGCTGAGTTTGATATGCTCCAAGGAATGGACGTGGCTGCGGGTTCATTCCTGAGAATACCGGCCGCAGGTGGTCGTAACGAAACAGGTATATATAATGCTGGTGATATTGGGAGATATTACACGAGCAACATAAATACCACTCCGAGCGAATACCACAAATCTTATTATTTCGAATTCCGCAGTACTGCAAGCATTGTATCGGGTAATGTTAGAAGGTCAACAGCTGTTTCTGTTCGCTGCATACAGCATGAATCTTAAAAAATACGTACTAAGCTAATAATTGCAAATAACAGAAAATGTCAGTCTTAATTTATCTCAAGTTTGTTTTATAAAATAAAGTCATGAAACTGGTGAAATAGCGCGACTTTAGACCTGTCAGGCCTTTAAAATTTTATTCATGTAAAACTAACAACTAAAATGAGGAAGCATTATGAAAGTGCTACTAATAACTACTCTCGCTATCTTTTTAACTTTCTTAAACACAGGCATTGAAATTTACGCCCAACAAACTTCTTCTGAATCAATGATTCAGGATTTAGGGTCCGCAGAGCATCCTGCCACACCCTATGCTATGGCTGTTTACGGAGATTTTCTTTATACCTCAACGGGCCTTGTTACTAATACTTTTAATATTGTAGATATCAGCAATCCCGGGTCTCCTGAGCTGATCTCTTCACGTACTTTTGAAGACATCACATATGTGAATAGCATGGTGGTTTATAATGACATGCTGTTTGTTGGGTCAAGCAGAAGTCAGGGAGGGCTAAAGATTTATGATCTGTCTGAGACACCGGAAAATCCTGAATTCATTGCATATCACACTTCTGTCACCATTCCCGAAACCGGAAATCAGAGAAATATTCGCGGGCCGTTGGTAATCAAAGATGATGTACTGACTGCCCGGCACAGTAACTTTTCACTGCTATTGGTTGATATAAGTGACCTGGAGGATCCCTCCTATCTCAGCGGTATTAGCTACAACTCATTTGCGCTTCGCAGTACACTCCATTTCGCAGAAAATGATGAAATGTGGTATGCGCTTGGGAACGCGGGTTGCGAATTAACAAAAAAGGATATCTCTGATATTACAAACCCTGTTTTCACAGATAACATAGAGTTTGAGGGTAACTGTGTAAACCTGAATGTGCTGGATGAACAATTTGCATTTATACAATCTCACTCACCACACCAGATTCATTCCTTTAACCCATCTACAGGAGAAGTTTTCAACACGCTTGAGCTTGGTGAATTTCTGACCTACGATTTCACACCTACCCTGTACCATACTGATACTAATACGCTGATTATACCCGGTACATCTACATTTCTTGAAGTCCGTGTATCCGAAACCGGGGAAATGACACCTTTAGAAACTTACGATGGTTTCAGGAGTGTGGTGCTGAATGGTGAATACCTGTACGCAGGCGTATCTGTGTGGGATGGATACCTTCGCGTTTACCAAATTACCGATACACCAACTTCAGTTATTCCGGATGAAACTGCACATGAATTTTACCTCAGCCAAAACTACCCTAACCCGTTCAACCCTTCAACGGTTATCGGATACCAATTACCGGCCCAAAGTGATGTGACACTGGAAGTGTTTGATATGCTTGGTCGCCGTGTGGCATTGCTGGAAAACGGTTTACGTTCTGCCGGCCGGCACGAGGTGAGCTTTGATGCTTCGTCACTTAACAGCGGCATATACATCTACCGCATCCAGGCCGGGGAGTTTGTGCAAACGAGAAAGATGATGCTGGTGAAGTAATTGTTAGCAATCAGCTATCAGCTGACAGCCGTCAGCTGATAGCTTTTTTCAATTGAGCGGAAAACTTATAAAATGAGTGCTCTTTCAATTTACTGCTCTGGAAAGGGAGCGGAGCCTTTCTGCTGATGTGCTAAGCCACTAAACTCATTGCTTTTTAGACAGGGCAGGCGACCGTAACGAGATGGAGATATCTGCTCCGTAAGTCGACGGATTCGGAGGGCATGTCCCGCAACAACATGGGATATTATCTGATAAACTGGGCACTTAAATCAGAGAGAAATAATTGCCAGTCCTTTTGATTTACATTATTTTACATGTAAGCGGGAGTCATTCAAGAGTCGATTTAGCTTCAGCTATCATCAAAATTGAGTTTTGCAAAGCCTTCTGCCGAACTATAATATTAAGGCAAAGAAATCTGATTTTTTTGCCCGGCTGCGGTAAAAAGGGAGATCGTTTCACATTCCTTGGCTTGGCTAAGAACTTCTCTTTTCAGAGCCTTACAACCTAAAGGAGAGTATTATGGAGAGACTACTGATATTAGCCCTGCTTTTCGTATGGACCGGAACTACGAGTTTGTTTGGACAAGAGAATAATTTCTTCCTCCACGATAATGGTGTAACTATTATATGCCCGGATGCTGAAGTGGGTGAATCCGGAGAAGTAAACGGTGTGACTTACACCAAAAGAAGCCGCGATCAAATAACAGCGGATAATGCATCAACCACATGTACAAGTGGTATCACAGATATGTCATCATTGTTCGCTAACCAAACTTCATTTAATTCGGATATAAGCCACTGGGATGTGAGCGAAGTGACCACAATGTTTGAAATGTTTTATAATGCCACAGCATTTAATCAGCCCATTGGCCACTGGGATGTCAGTAACGTTGCGAATATGAGGATAATGTTTACGGAGTCCGGATTTAATCAGCCGATTGGCGATTGGGACGTAAGTAATGTTACAACTATGAGATCAATGTTTTGGGGTAGCGAGTTTAATCAGCCGCTTGATAATTGGGATGTGAGTAACGTGACAAGCATGTGGGGAATGTTCGCTGAAACCGAATTCAATCAGCCGATTGGCAATTGGGAAGTAAGCAGTGTAGAAAGCATTAGATCTATGTTTTACAATAATAGCTCTTTCAATCAGAATATTGGCAACTGGGATGTAAGTAGTGTCACGGATATGTGGGGTACGTTTTCCTATTCTGTTTTTAATCTATCACTTGAAAATTGGGACGTGAGCAATGTAACAACAATGAGGCAACTGTTTCTTAATAATAGTTTTTTTGATCAAGACATTAGCAATTGGGATGTAGGAAATGTAACGGATATGAGCTTTATGTTCATGGGTTCAATATTTAATCAACCAATTGGTAACTGGGATGTGAGTAATGTAACCAGTATGTATGCGATGTTTTCCAATACCTCTTCATTTAATCAGGATATCAGCAGTTGGGATGTAGGTAGTGTAACACATATGGGTTTTATGTTCGAGCGGTCAATATTTAATCAACCAATTGCAGACTGGAATGTGAGTAATGTAACGTTTATGAATTTTATGTTCATGAGTTCAGCATTTAATCAACCAATTGGCAACTGGGATGTGAGTAATGTAACGCATATGAATAATATGTTCAGGAATTCAGCATTTAATCAACCAATTGGTAACTGGGATATAAGCAGTGTTACGGTTATGTATGGTATGTTTGCACAATCCAATTTTAATCACCCAATTGGCAATTGGGATGTAAGTAGTGTTACGGATATGGATGAGATGTTTGCACAATCCAATTTTAATCACCCAATTGGAGGCTGGGATGTGAGTAATGTTACGGATATGTATGGAATGTTTGCACAATCCAATTTTAATCAGCCAATTGGCAATTGGGATCTAAGTAGTGCTACGAATATGAGAGTTATGTTCGATCAGTCAATATTTAATCAACCAATTGCAGACTGGGATGTGAGTAATGTTACGGATATGAGTTTGATGTTTGCACAATCCAATTTTAATCAGCCAATTGGCAATTGGGATGTAAGTAGTGTTACGAGTATGAGAGTTATGTTTGCAAGCTCCAAATTTAATCAACCAATTGCAGACTGGGATGTGAGTAATGTTACGGATATGTATGGTATGTTTAATTATGCCAACAATTTTAATCAGCCAATTGGTAACTGGGATGTAAGCAGTGTTACGGATATGAGTGGGATGTTTGCACAAACTGATTTTAATCAGCCAATTGGTAATTGGGATGTAAGCAGTGTTACGAATATGAGATTTATGTTTTCACAAGCCAATTTTAATCAGCCGATCGGCAATTGGGATGTTAGCAGTGTTACGGATATGTATGGTATGTTTAATAATGCCAGCAATTTTAATCAGGATCTCAGCACATGGTGTGTGGGATTAATACAAGAGGAGCCTACATTATTTTCATATGGCAGTCCACTCGCCCCAGAGTATCATCCGGTGTGGGGAACTTGTACACCTGTCTCATTAGCAGAAACAGAACTGCCGAACACTTTTGCAATGTCACAAAACTTCCCGAACCCGTTCAATCCTTCCACAATAATCCATTATCAATTGCCGGAAAACAGTGAGGTGAACCTGGTGGTTTATAATATGCTGGGCCAGCGTGTGGCTACACTCGTTAACGAACATAAATCCGCAGGGCGGCACGAGGTAATTTTTGATGCTACAACACTAAGCAGTGGTATGTACATCTATCGCATTATCGCCGGGGAGTTTGTGCAAACGAGAAAGATGATGTTGGTGAAGTAATTGTTAGCAATCAGCTATCAGCTGATAGCCGTCAGCTGATAGCTTTTTTCAATTATACTATAGCACTATCACCTGCCTGCATCTGAGAGGCAGCGGAGCTGCCGGTTTGCGTCACGGAGCGGAGCCTCCGTGACAAGATGTGAAAAATATGTGCTGGAATTAAATCCTGTCAATCATATTCTCAATACCCGATACTCACTACTTGATACTCAAATCTAATCCCTAAAGAAACTTACTTGCTAAATTAGCAAGCTCCGATCTCTCCCCTTTCTCAAGGTTGATGTGTGCATATACTTCATTATTGTTTAAACGGTCAACCAAATAAGAAAGACCGTTGCTTTGTGTGTCAAGGTACGGAGTGTCGATCTGGAAAATGTCGCCGGTAAAGATGATTTTCGTGTTTTCGCCCGCACGGGTTATGATCGTCTTAATTTCGTGCGGCGTCAGGTTTTGAGCTTCATCCACTATAAAAATCACATTGTTCAGGCTTCGGCCGCGGATATAGGCAAGTGGCACAATCGAGAGCTTTTCAGTCTGCACCAGTTCATCAATCTTTTTGTACGCTTTGCTCGATTCCTTGTACTGGTTTTTGATGATATTCAGATTATCCCACAACGGCTGCATATATGGATCGATTTTCGATTTCGCATCGCCCGGCAGATAACCGATATCGCGATTACTGAGCGGAACAATTGGCCTTG
>SLAU01000171.1 GCA_007126675.1 Balneolaceae bacterium | reverse complement strand
GTCCAAAAAGGTATAATTAATCGAATTTCGCTTAAATAATTTAGATTTATTCTTCTGACTCACCCTATTTCCCTCTCTGTCAAACAGAGAGGGATTAAATGTCTAAATTATTTAAGCTGGTTCATAAATTGATTTACTTTTTGGACTGCCACGACTGGATTTGAACTAATTCACAATGAGCAGTTTATTATGAATTTGCACGATTAACCCGTAATTTTGTTAGCTAATTGAAACCTGCTTTACAGCCTGTGTTTTATTGAAGTCTGTAAGCTATGTCCAACAGTTTTTAAATATTGATGAGTAAAGAAAAAAGTATTATTGAAGAGCTAAAGATTAATCATGCTGAAGCTGAACAAATAGGTGAAGACCATCTTCCTTCATCTATTGACACCCCGTTAAGAGAGGATGCATTTGATCTTTCAGATAACGAAAAAATTGAGATCATTCAGGAGCACTTTGCACATATTATGCATGCTCTTGGCCTCGATTTAACTGATGAAAGCCTGAAAGGCACACCCTACAGAGTAGCCAAAATGTATGTGAGGGAAATCTTTCAGGGTTTAAATCCAAAAAATAAACCGGATGCCAAAAGATTTCTGAATAAGTACGAGTATGGCGATCTGGTTGTGGTAAAGAATATTAATGTCACATCATTTTGCGAACACCATTTTCTGCCATTTTTAGGTAAAGCCCACATTGGATATATAAGCGGAGGAGAGGTAATTGGTTTATCAAAAATCAACCGGATCGTTGAATATTATTGCCGCCGGCCTCAAGTACAGGAACGGCTTACTCTTCAAATAGCAGACGAATTGGAACATTCGCTGGAGACGAAAAATGCGGCTGTGTTTATCGAAAGTAAACATCTTTGTGTCGCTACCAGAGGAATTCAGGACAGAACCAGCAGTACCGTTACTACCGAATACAGAGGTAAGTTTAAAGAAAAGGAAGTTCAGCAGCGTTTTATTGACTACATAAAAGCTGAAACGGAGATGTAAAACTATATTTACGGAATATACTATGTCGGAAAAGGAAAATATTCCTATTCACGTTTACAATTCGCTCTCAAGAAAAAAAGAAGTTTTTGAACCCATTAATCCTCCTAATGTAGGGCTCTATGTTTGCGGCCCTACAGTTTACGGGGAACCACACCTGGGCCACGCACGTGCGGCTATCACTTTCGATATAATCTACCGGTTTTTAAAGCATCTGGGATATAAGGTGAGATATGTGAGAAATATCACCGATGTTGGCCATCTCGAAAATGAAGTGGACGACGCCGGAGAGGATAAAATTGCAAAAAAGGCACGCATCGAGCAGCTTGAACCGATGGAAGTGGTTCAGTACTACACCATAAAGTACCACAAGGGGATGGATGCTTTAAACTGCCTGCGCCCTGACATCGAACCGTTGGCATCGGGCCATATTCTGGAGCAGATTGAGCTGATCAAAAAAATTCTTGAAAACGGTTTTGCATACGAAGTAAACGGCACGGTTTATTTTGATCTTGAAAAGTACCGCGAATCGAATGATTACGGAACACTATCGGGTAAAGTACTGGAAGATCTGCAGGCAGGAAGCCGGGATACGGAAGGACTCGATGAAAAGAAAAATCCGCATGATTTTGCACTCTGGAAGAAAGCCACACCTGAGCACATTATGCGATGGAAATCGCCTTGGGGAGAAGGGTTCCCCGGCTGGCATATTGAGTGTACAACAATGAGTACGAAGTACCTGGGTGAGCATTTTGACATCCATGGCGGCGGACTTGACCTGCAGTTCCCTCATCATGAAGCTGAAATAGCCCAGTGCAGAGGAGCTCATGGAACCGATCCTGCCAAATACTGGATACACAATAACATGGTTACCATCGAAGGTGCCAAGATGAGTAAATCTGCCGGCAATTTCATTACCCTGGAGCAGCTATTCTCGGGTGATCACGAGCTGATAAGTAAAGCTTATAGCCCGATGACTACCCGATTTTTGATGCTGCAATCACACTACAGAAGCAAAATCGATTTTTCGGATGAGGCATTAAATGCTGCAGAAAAGGGGTACAACCGATTGCTCAATACAGCTGCGCTTCTTGAAAAAATCAACTTTTCTGGTCCGGAATCTGATGGCGGGATGGATCAGGAAATTGAAAAGCTCTGCAGCGATTGCTATCAAATGATGAGCGATGATTTTAACACTGCCCGTACGCTGGCCGCACTATTTGAAATATGCGCCAAAGTAAATGCGATCTATAACCGGCAAATTCCTGACGGCTCGATTTCTGTAAGCAGTTTCAATAAAATGAAATCAACGTTTACTGCTTTTACAGAAGATATCTTGGGTTTAAAGAGTGAAATTCAGGCAGATAATTCAAAAACTGACGAGCTGATTAAGCTGTTAATTGATCTGCGGGCAAAAGCCAGGTCCAATAAAAACTTCGAACTTTCAGATCAGATCCGCGATCAATTGCTTGAGATCGGTATAAAGCTGAAAGATGAAAAGTCGGGTGAGACCACCTACGAGATCGATGTTTCGTAGTATTGGAAATGCCGTAAAGTGGGTCCTGATTCGGTTTATTCGGTTATACCAGGCAATCATTTCTCCCTATTTAGGCCCCAGCTGCCGGCACGTACCAACCTGTTCAAACTATGCTATTGAGGCCATTGATGAGTGGGGAGCACTGAAAGGTATTTGGCTCGGTTTAAAAAGAATCCTGAAATGTCATCCCTGGGGCAGTTCCGGTTACGATCCTGTACCTAAAAAGAATGCATCAAATAAATAATCAGTATGGAAAATTCAAAGTTTCACACTCGTAACAATATTGAGCAAATTGAAACAGGTTCTCAATTTGCACCTGAATTTGATAAGGACGGCCTGATTCCCTGCATCACCGTAGATTCTGAATCAAACGAAGTGCTAATGTTTGCATGGATGAACCGTGAAGCACTTAGCAGAACCATGGAAACCGGAAAAGCTGTTTATTACAGCAGAAGCCGGAAG
>SLAU01000157.1 GCA_007126675.1 Balneolaceae bacterium | reverse complement strand
TAAATGGATGGGTATCATCGCGGAGAGATCTTGGCGGAGTTATTTTTATCGATTTAAGAGACCGATACGGAATTACACAAATAGTATTCGACGAATCAAATAAAAAGCTCCACGAACAGGCCGAGCAGCTTCGCTCAGAGTATGTGATTGGTGTGCAGGGAAAAGTGATACTGAGAGGGGAGGACCGGATCAATCCAAACCTGACCACAGGAAAAATTGAGATTGAAGTTGAAGAGCTTAAAATTTACTCGGTTGCTGAAACAACGCCGTTCGAGATCAAAGATGACATCCCTACAAACGAAGAGCTTCGGTTAAAGTATCGTTACCTGGATCTTCGCCGACCCGAAATGCAGCAAAATCTGATGCTGAGATCCGGAGTGTATCATACCGTTCGTGATTTTTATCACAACTATCAATTTGCAGAAGTGGAAACACCGGTTTTGATGAAATCGACACCGGAAGGCGCACGCGATTACCTGGTGCCGAGCCGTGTGAACGCGGGTAAGTTTTTTGCACTTCCGCAAAGCCCCCAAACCTATAAGCAGCTGCTGATGGTTTCGGGGATGGATCGTTATTTTCAGATTGTGAAATGTTTCCGGGATGAAGATTTGCGAGCCGACCGCCAGCCGGAATTTACCCAGATTGATGTGGAGATGTCGTTCGTGGATGAAGAGGCAATTTTTAAACTCCACGAAGATTTGATGGCATCTATTTGGAAGAATCATCTTAATGTGGAAATCGAAAAAACATTTCCGCGCATTACCTATCGTGAAGCGATCGAAACTTACGGTACCGACAAACCGGATACGAGGTTTGATCTGCATATTAAGAATTTATCGGATCTGCTGGCTGATTGCGGATTTAAAATTTTTGAATCAACCATTCAAAAAGGAGGTGCTGTTGTTTCTATAAGTGTGCCGGGTAAAGGTGAACTGGGCCGCGGTGCGCTGGACCGTTTAACGGAAGATGTAAAAAGGGAAACCGGTGCTGCCGGACTCATTTATATCAAAGTTTCTGATGAAGGACATACGTGCAGCGTCGGTAAATTTTTGACTGATGACACCGTGCAGAAAATGGTTGACAGGGCAGAGGCATCCGATGGCGATTTGGTGCTGATTCTTGCCGGACCAGATCCGCAGGTGTTTAAGCAGATGGGAATTTTACGTTTGATGATGGGTAAAGAGCTTGGTCTACTGGATGAATCGAAATACAACTTTTTGTGGGTGACTGATTTTCCGCTTGTTGAGTGGGATAAAGAAGAAAAAAGGTATTTCGCACTTCATCATCCGTTTACTTCGCCTAAAGATGAAGACCTTGATAAGCTCGAATCAGAGCCGGAAAATGTGAATGCACGAGCCTACGATTTAGTGCTGAACGGCAGTGAAATCGGGGGCGGCTCAATCCGGATTCACGATTCCGGGATTCAGCAGAAAATGTTTAATGTGCTGGGTATCGGCGAAGCAGAGGCACGGCAAAAATTTGGTTTTCTGCTGGATGCTTTCACGTTTGGTGCGCCGCCGCATGGCGGAATTGCCCTTGGGCTCGACCGTATCATTATGCTGATGGCCGGTGCAAAAAGTTTACGTGATGTGATTGCGTTTCCAAAAAATCAAAAGGCACAAAGCCTTATGGATAACAGCCCGGATGTGGTAGATGAAAATCAATTGAAAGAACTCCATATTTCACTGCGCAAGAACGATTAGCACAAACTATTAGTTATATTGCGTTCATAACCACAACAATCAACCTGATTAGATAACACATTGAAAACTGCCGGAATAGATGGCTGCAAAGCCGGATGGATTTTAATTTCTTTTTCTGATAAACCACACTACAAAGTTCTCAGAACGGATGATGAGCTGAAAGAAGCATTTGAAGAGTTCGATCGCATTTTAATTGATATGCCGATCGGCCTTGAAGATGAAAACTATACAAGGGAATGCGACAGGCTGCTCAGGGAAAAACTGGGAGCTGATTATGCATCAAGTGTGTTTAGTCCGCCTATTCGTCCGGCATTGCATGCGCCATCTTATGTTGAGGCGAACATGCAGAGTTTTGAATACACTGAAAAAAAACTGACGGTTCAGGCCTGGAATATCACACCGAAAATAAAAACGGTGGATGCTTTACTTCAGGAAAATGAGGAGTTTCGGGGTAAAGTATTAGAAAGCCATCCCGAGCTTTTATTTATGAACCTGAACGGAGGTATGATTTATCAGAAAAAAAATACCAAGAAAGGCCTGCGTCACAGGTTAAGCCTTGTAAGCGATCATGAAGAAATTGCGGCCGATTTTTTCAGAGAGATCAAAGAAGAGTTTCGAAGAAATGAAGTTGCAGAAGATGATATCGTGGATTCATTAGTGCTTGCACTTGCCGCAAAACAATCAGTCGAAAAAGGGCTCAAAACCATTCCTGTTGAGCCCGAAACAGATTCAGAAGGAATGAAAATGGCTGTGCATTATATTTGATAATTTTTCCGCAAGGTGAACATTGCTGGAACAATCGGTCAATAAGTCCCCCTTCGAAGGGGGCAAGGCAGCCGGAGTAAACCGACGGCTGCCAGGGGGGATGATTCTCGAAGCTATATTCTGTCTGAATTAATCAGAATAAGGGCAATAAATCATCAACCATCACATCCCAGAGTCTTCCCTAAACCAACGGAATACACTCTCAAAAAATCATTAGAGTCGTGCACATTTGCCTTAAAAAATAGTCTCAACGAGACGAAAGCAATAGCATGGGACGGAGTCCTATGTAGTAGATGATAACACCCTCCAACAAAAGCTCTGAAAGAGCGAAAGCCTTTTTGGAGCCCTAAGCATAATTCGAAAAGATTTTAGGCTCTCGCTCCGTTGGAGCTTCCAAATATCGGTGGTTCTTCAAAACATAGGTCTGCGCCCCATGCTAATGCTGATGAGGCTGTCCCAAAAGGTATAATTCATCGAATTTCGCTTAAATAATTTAGATTCTTTCTTCTGACTCACCCTATTTCCCT
>SLAU01000023.1 GCA_007126675.1 Balneolaceae bacterium | reverse complement strand
CGGCTGTCCGGATCTTCGATGGTGCGCGAACGTTTATCCATCATACTATTGGGCTGAAACGCATTAAAAAACAGGTGATAAAAAACGCGGTCAAGCGTGTCCGGCGAATTGTTGGAGTATGTGAGTTTCTGATGCCCTGTAAACCGGTTGGTTTCCACATCCATATCTATCTCCATTTTGTAATCCACTTCCTGCTGCCAGTATCCATGACGCTGAGCTTCGACCGATTGCGGCAGTGAAAAGGTGAGGATCAGAAAAGGTACTACAAAGAGTGAAAGGTTCGTCAATCTGCTAATCATAGTTTAATTGTTAGGTTGTAGTCAAAAGTTGTCAGAAAGTGGATAAATAAAGCCGATAGACACCTGATTCAGCATATTTTTTAAAATGAGGTGCGGCTTGCAAACGCGCGGCTCAATGTTGCTTCATCTATAAATTCGAGTTCGGTTCCCATCGGAATTCCGTAGGCGATCCGGGTTACTTTAATGTCATAGTTCAGCAGAAGTTTGTTGATGTAGTATGAGGTCGCTTCACCTTCGGCATCGGGATTCAGGGCTAAAATTACTTCGGTAACAGATTCATCTTCTCCGCCAACCCGCTCCAGCAGCTGCTTGATCCTGATATCATCCGGCCCAATATTTTCGAGAGGTGAAATAGTTCCGCCCAGCACATGGTAGCGTCCCCGGAATTCATTTGTTTTTTCGATGATATAAACATCCTGGAACTCCTCTACCACGCAGATCACACCGGTATTTCTTTTTGGATTGATGCAGATCGGGCAGGGATCGGAATCGGTTATAGTACCGCACACAGAGCATCTTTTAACAGATTTCTTCAGCTTTACAAGTGTATCGGCAAGAGTTAAGACCCTTTCATCACTTTGCTTTAAAAGATGGATAGCCATTCGCTGAGCTGATTTACGGCCGGTTCCCGGAAGTTTGGCGAGTTCTTCGATCGCCCGCTCAAGGGCTTCGGAGGTTATTTGCATCTAATGAATAATTGAATGTTGAATCCGCATTCAGGCGGACAGATTTATTGAATGATGATTATAAACCAAACTTGCTCATGTCCATGCCGGGCAAGCCGCCGCCGGGTAACATCCCTTTGTAAACCTCCTGCATTTTTTCTTTTGATGCGGTCTCCGCTTTTTCAAGAGCTTTATTTACACCTGCAACCACAAGGTCTTCCAGCATTTCTTTGTCTTCCGGATCTATCACATCCTTATCAAGTTCAATGGAAACAATCTCGCGGCGGCCATTGGCTTTAACTTTTACCATTCCTCCGCCGGCATCGGCTTCAACAATTACATCGCCAAGCTGATCCTGTACTTCCTGCATTTTCGCCTGCATGTCCTGGATTTTTCCAAACATGTCGGCCATATTAAATTGATTCATAGTTTTCTGATTTTATGGATTAAAATTCTTTACTGGTTTCAGTATTCTAATTCGGCACCGAACAGTTCTACAACGGTTTTGAGCTGAGGATCTTTTCGCTGCAACTCTTTAAACCGTTCAAACGGGCTCAATGATTCCTTTTTCTGTTCACTGCGCTCAACCATACACTTAAAACGTATTCTGCGCCCGATAGTTTTTTTCATGATGCTTGCCAGCAGATCTTCATTTTCCGTGAATATATTTTTAGCGAATTCATTCGATACCGCCACGTGCAGCTCAACGCCCTTCAGGTTTTTCAGGCGAATATTCTTCATTTCAAGATACAGCATCCGGGGAGCTTCCTCTTTCATTCGATCCAGAATACTCTCCCACTCCCGCTCAATATCATCAATACTTTTGATCTGAACTGTCTGAATCTCGCTGTCAGTATCATCAGCGGATGCCTGAACCTGGGGAACAGATTTTGTGGATACGTTTGATTTGGTTGAACTGATTCCCCGGGCAAATCCCAGTGTGGGCTTTACGGCTAAAAAGTCATCTTCAGGGGTTTCTTCTTCAGCAGCGCCGTTACTGTTTTTTGATTCAGGTTCTTCATGAACCTCAGGTGCTTTTTGGGCCTGATTATTTTGGTACTCCTTCTTACTACTTTCTGAATCGTTGTTTACGCCAGTGTTCGGCTCGGAAGATTTATCAATATTGCTTTCCGTAACATCTTTTGATTCATCACGGGGCGCGGAACCGGTGCTTTGATCAGCTACCTGTTTCCAGCCGTTTTTTTTTACTTCTTTCAGATCGGTTAAAAGCTGATCAAGCTCACGGCTTCGGCTTAAATGGATAAGCTTTAGAAGCAGGATTTCGAAGTGAACTTTAGGCTGCTGAACATCACGTAATTTAATCTGCGCTTCGCTCACCAAATGCATCATGCGCATCAGGTCTTCTTCAGTAAAAGATTCCGCTTCAGATTTATACCTTCTTTTGGTATCGCTTGTGGCATCAACCAGGTGCAGCCTGTCAGAATTTACCGAAACGTACAGGTTGCGCAGGTGTTCGGTTAAAGATGCCAAAAACTCCTGGATGTCTACGCCATTCTGCAAAAGTGAGTGTACAAGGTTCAGGCCGGCGTCAGAATCTTTATTTTTTACTGCATCCGTAAAAGCAAAAAGCTGATCATTGCCAACAGCATTTAAAGCCTGAAGCAGTTCCTGATAGCTGATATCGGAACCGCAAAATGCGATCGCCTGGTCCATCAGCCCAAGTGCATCACGAAGGGCCCCGTCTGCCTTTCTGGCAATCAGGTGCAATGACTCGTCATCAATCGAAACATTCTCTTTGTTGCAGATATTACGCAGGCGGCTCACGATCTCATCAACACTGATACGCTTAAAATCGAACCGCTGTACCCGCGACAAAATTGTGGGTAAAACTTTATGAGGCTCGGTTGTGGCAAAAATGAAAATGGCATGAGCAGGCGGCTCCTCCAGCGTTTTCAACAGTGCATTAAAGGCCGGCTTGCTGAGCATATGCACTTCATCAACAATGAAAACTTTGTAACGGCCGTTTTGAGGAGGTATGCGAATGCTTTCGCGCAGGTGGTGAACATCTTCTACTTTATTAT
>SLAU01000205.1 GCA_007126675.1 Balneolaceae bacterium | reverse complement strand
GTAATTGTTGACTGGGTTCCTGCACATTTTACAAAAGATGAGCACGGCCTCAGAAGATTTGATGGTACAGCTCTGTACGAGCATGATGATCCCCGGCAAGGTGAGCATAAAGACTGGGGAACAAATATTTTTAACTTTGGAAGGCGCGAGGTTGTAAACTTTTTAATTTCTAACGCTATCTACTGGCTCGAAGAGTTTCATATTGATGGTTTACGGGTTGATGCAGTGGCTTCGATGTTATACCTCGACTACTCACGCGAAGAAGGTGAGTGGATTCCCAACCAATATGGCGGGCGCGAAAATCTTGAAGCGATTCAGTTCCTCAGGGCATTTAATGACATCGTGCACGATTACTATCCCGGTATACTAACGTTTGCAGAAGAGTCAACTTCCTGGCAGGGAGTTTCACGGCCAACCTCTTCAGGCGGACTTGGTTTTGATTATAAGTGGAATATGGGCTGGATGAACGATACACTTGCCTACATTGAAAAAGATCCTATTTATCGACGTTATCATCAGGATCAAATAACATTTTCGCTTATCTACGCATTTACCGAGCAATTTCTGTTACCGCTTTCTCATGATGAGGTGGTTCACATGAAACAATCATTACTTTCAAAAATGCCGGGAGATGACTGGCAAAAATTTGCAAATCTTCGCCTCTTATTAACATACATGTTTTGCCACCCCGGAAAGAAACTGCTTTTTATGGGATCTGAGTTTGGCCAGTGGAGCGAATGGAGCGAAGCACATTCTATTGACTGGCACTTATTGCAGTGGGAAACACACAAAGGGGTTCAAAACCTGGTTAAAGACCTGAATAAGGTTTACAGTAATTACGCTCCATTACATGAGGTTGATTTTAATTGGGAAGGCTTTGAGTGGATTGATATAAGCGATGCAGATAACAGTATCATTTCTTTTGTGAGAAGAGGGAAAAACGCGGACGATTTTCTTGTAGTGATCCTTAACTTTACACCAACGGTACATGAAGCGTACAAATTTGGTGTGCCAAAAGCATGTGAGTATGAAGTAGTTCTGAACAGCGATTCTTCATACTATGGGGGAAGCAATACCGGCCCGGCTTCGATACAAGGGGAACATGGCTCCTGGCACAGCCAGCCTGCAAACATTACAGTAACAGTGCCCCCATTGGCTGGAATAGTATTAAAACCTAAATAAAAACAGTATTAAATTAGCAGACTAACTACATGAGATTTCCAAGATCAAGCGGTATTCTTGTACATCCAACATCATTTCCTTCAAAATATGGAATTGGTGACTTTGGCCATGAGGCAAGGCAGTTTATAGATTTTTTAAAAAACACAGATCAAACTATCTGGCAGGTTTTGCCTTTGGGGCCTACCGGTTACGGTAATTCCCCTTATGCAAGCTATTCAGCATTTGCTGGTAATCATTACCTGATAAGTCCTGAACTTTTAGTTGAAAAGGGATTATTAAGCAAAGAGTCTGCGAAAAAAGCTGAGCTTCCGCTCACAACTACTGCGGATTATGAGCAATCTTACTCCAATAAAGAGAAGCTTTTTTCTGAAGCTTTCAAAAAATTTGATGAGAATAAGAGCAAAGAGGACGAGAAAAAATTTGAAGCTTTTAAAAAGGAAAACAAATACTGGTTAAGCGATTATTGTTTATTTACTGCTTGTTCGCTGGAAAATAACCGCAAGCCCTGGAACCTTTGGGATGAAAAGCTTGCAAAGCGGGAAAAGTCTGCAATTACTAAAGCAAAAAAAGAGTTTGCCGAAGAGATCAGGTATCAGGAATGGCTGCAGTTTGAGTTTTCAAACCAATGGTATGATTTAAAAAAATATTGCAACGATCAGGGTGTTCGTGTAATAGGCGATATCCCGATTTTTGTGGATCATAACAGTGCAGATGTGTGGGGCAATCCTGAGTTTTTTGAAGTAGATGAAACCGGAAACAGAATGCTGGTAGCCGGCGTACCTCCTGATTATTTTAGTGAAACCGGTCAATTGTGGGGTAATCCGCTTTACAAATGGAAAGAGCTTGAAAAAAATAATTTTTCGTGGTGGGTAGAGCGTTTCAGGCAGATGTTTAATCTTTTTGATGCTATACGGGTGGATCATTTCAGGGGTTTTGACGCATACTGGGAAGTTTCAGCCAAAGAAAAAACAGCCATTAAAGGCAGATGGGTGGAAGCTCCCGGAGAAAAGCTTTTCAAAACCATAAAGAAAAAACTGGGTGAGCTGCCCATCATTGCGGAGGATTTAGGGGTGGTGACGCCTACCGTAGAAGCACTGAGGGATATGTTCAATTTCCCCGGCATGAAAATTCTTCAGTTTGCATTCGATTCCGATTCAACAAACGATTTTTTGCCACATAATTACTCTCAAAACTGTGTGGTTTACACAGGCACGCATGATAATGATACTACAATCGGCTGGTATAAAACCGCACCAGAAACGGAGTGCCATCGCCTGCGCGAGTACACAAGAAGCGATGGCTCTGAAGTACAATGGGAGCTAATCAGGCTGGGTATGTTTTCGGTGGCCGATCAGGCAATATTTCCGCTGCAAGACTATATGAACCTTGATACTGAGCACAGAATGAATACTCCGGGTACAATTGGTAATAACTGGCTTTGGAGATATACGCCGGAAATGCTGCGCAATGTAGACCGGGAAAGAATCAGAAATTTGATTGAGAATAGTAATCGTAAACTGGTTCAACAGATATAATTTCAGTGCTTTTATTCAAAAGCATGGTTTCGTATCTTGTTTGCTTTGCTATAACTTAAAAATCTGAATGTCTTTTCAACTAAGCAACCTGCCGGAACGGACAAATAAACCGCGTGATAATGGAATCACACTTGTGTTAGACACCGGCTTTAGCGTTCGTCAGGCTGAGGATCTTTGTGAGGTTTCATCAGCCCATATTGATATTGTAAAATTAGGATGGGGCACTTCTTACGTAACTAAAAGTCTTGAAAAAAAGCTTGAAGTATACAGGAAATTTGAAATACCCGTCTACTTAGGGGGCACCCTTTTTGAGGCATATTTGCTCAGAGATCAGCTTGATAATTATAAATCTCTTCTCAGGCATTTTGCAATAGATATTGTTGAAGTTTCAAACGGAACGGTTTGGCTATCTGAAAAGCGCAAGCTTGAGGTTATATCTGAACTTGCTAAAGAGTTTAAGGTTCTGTCAGAAGTTGGAAGTAAAAATCCTGACGATGTTATTCCGCCTTATAAATGGGTGAAAATGATTGAAAAAGAACTGAAAGCCGGTTCATGGAAAGTAATTTGTGAAGCCCGGGAAAGCGGGAATGTGGGGATGTTCAGGCCAAACGGTGAAGTAAGGTCTGGATTGATTGAAGAAATTTCTGATCAGATACCTGTAGAAAATCTTGTTTTTGAAGCTCCCCAAAAAGAACAGCAGGTTTGGTTTATCAAAAAATTTGGAAGTAACGTTAATTTGGGAAATATAAAACCTGCTGATGTAATTTCTGTTGAAACACTTCGTTTAGGTCTTCGCAGCGATACACTTTTTGATTTTTACAGAGTTGATGATCAAAACTATCAGTCACTATTTCCCGACGGTTCAAAACAGAATGTTTCATAGGAGAACAAAAAGTAATATTTAAATAAATCATGAAAATACTTTACGCAGCTGCCGAAATTGCACCATTTGCCCGAATGACTTACACTGCCGACCTGTTACGGTTCTTACCGGCTTCATTACAGGATGAGGGCTTCGAAATACGAATTTTACTTCCTAAATATGGATCTATTAATGACCGGCGTAACAGGCTGCACGAAGTGATCAGGCTGTCAGGAATTGAAGTTCAGGTTGGCGATTCTGTAGACAGCATGAAAATAAAAGTAGCCAGTATTCCTAATGCAAAGCTCCAGGTTTACTTTCTTGATAATGACAAATACTTCAAGAGAAAGGCGATGTTCCACGATCCAAAAACGGAGAAATTTTATGACGATAACGACGAGCGCCTGGCTTTTTACAATAAAGGGGTGCTGGAAACTGTTATTAGTCTTGGGTGGGAACCGGATATTATTCACTGCCACGATTGGCCGGCCGGTTTAATTCCATTGCTCGTTAAAACCAAGTATAAGGATGAAAAGATTTTTCAGAACACACAAATAGTCTACAATCTGCATCATCCAGAAAACAAAGGTTTCTTTGAGGGAACCAACATTTTGGATCTTCTTGGCTTGCCGGAAGACACCAATTACGATGATATTTTAACCGATGGGAAGGTGGATCTTTTAAGGACCGGACTTGCGAATAGTGATCATGTAGTAACCGGAAATCACCTGAAAGATCAATTCGATGACTATTTTGAAGAACTGAATATTAAACCCACTAAAATACAGGGTTCGCCCGAAGATGTATCAAGTAAATTTGCAGAGTATTACCGAAAGATCGCCGGAGATAAATAATCAATTGATAAACGGCAGTAAACCAAATCTTAAAATGCAGTATCGTAAACACTTCAGCAGGTTGTCTGCGTTAATTACATCCTTATTATTGATTGGCTTTTTTACAGGCTGTCAGGAATCCGGATCAGTTGGAGGAGCAATTGAAGATCCTGAAGATCGTGTAATTACCACCGAGGTTGAGATTACAAACATAACGGTTTTATCGGATAATGGTTATTCAGGAAGGCTGCTTAATTCTGCTGCCGGTTATGTTGAAGATCCGCTATTCGGCACAATAGAATCTGCAACCCTGTTAAAGCCCTCTATCAGTCAAAGCGATATTGAAGAGATAACAAGCGAATCTGAGGTGAGATTAAGGCTGGTTTTAAATCCTGAACAATATGGTGTTGATACAAGGGTTAACTATAACGTGTATGAAGTTGGTGAGATTTGGCGTGGAAGGCAGCTGCAGTATAATACCCCTGTAACCCTGTCAAACATACTTGTGGGATCTTTTTCGGCACGAAACGAAAATACAGTGGACGTTCAATTAAGTGCTTCGTGGGTGCAGAATTTCAGACAGAGATTTAATAGTGAAAGCGCCGATCGTGATTCAACTTACAGATATCAATTTCCAGGATTAGCAATTGTGCCTGAAGGGCAAAATCAGCGCACCCATTTTTTCCGCTATCAGCAGGCTGAAGATGACACACTCGGTGTTGGAGTAACAAGGCTTATCGTTGAAAATCAGGATGAAGAGTTATCAGGTGAGCTCCCGATGCTTGACTGGGCAACAACAATGACCCGCCAAAATGTACCCGATTCTAACGATTCATTTATTCTTGATAACACACTTGAAAATTTACTTAAATTAGAATTAGACTTGGATTCCGGGCAATTCAAAAACCAGCAAATTGTTAATGTTCAATTGGTTTTTCATGAACATGAAAGTATTACCATGCAGGGAAATTTTGAGCGTCCATTGGTGAATTCTATAAGAGCACATGCATTTGCTACAGAGCCGGAAAGTATTATCAATGACATTTTTACAAGACAGGCCTTTTTTGTTTCAACCAGAAGTGAAGATGGAATCTATAAATTAAATGCCACTGATTTTGTTTTAAGCCATTTATTTGGGGAAGATGAAACTCCCACATTATATTTTTCAGCTCAATCCAATAACGGAATTTTTTATTCAACTAAACTTTATAACCACAATGGGCCGGCCAACAAAACACCGAGATTGGTTATAACATCTATAAAGCCTGAGGAATAAATCAATTAATTAGTAGTATGATTGCAAGACTTTCACTTTTATTTTTATTTGTATTAGCACCTCTGGTTGTATCAGCGCAGATTATTGAGCCTGACAGGATGAGAACCGGATCTTTTTACTCAAGTATTGGGATGGGAGCCCCCGCAGATTCATATTCTTCTTACAGCCATGGTCTTGGGCTGTATGGAGTGTCTGTAATCAACAGAACTGCACCAAGCCTTAGTAATCCTTCACACTGGGGATTTATTGGCATTACTCAAGCTCAGATATCAGCTGGTGTTACAAACTTAAGTGCGACAGATGGTATTTCTGATGCGAATAACTCATTAGTTTCTATCGATAGTTTCCAGTTTGCTTTCCCGCTAAAGAGTGAGCGGCTTGGTTTGTCTGTTTCATTTCAGCCATTAACCAGGTCGGACTACACACGAGTTGAAATAAATGAATTTCAGCCTAATGAGTTTTTTGATACAACCACCTATGGTGTGAACTTGGTGGGAACCGGAGGCATAAACAGGTTTGAAATGGGACTTGGTTATAGCTTTGGTTCAACATTCAGTATAGGATATGCCGCTTCAGCCCTTATTTTTTCTCAGCGAGAGGAAGCAATAACCGCATTTTCTGACACTCAATTTCGAGACAGCCGGATAGTAGAGTCCCGAACCGGATATTCATTTGGCCATCGATTTGGAAGTACTCTGCGTTTAACCAGTTTATTAAGGGAAGATGACAAATTTGTTGTGGGCAGCTCTTTAAGTTTACCCGTATCGATTGATGCCGATCAGTCAATCCGTGCATTCCGGAATGTGAACAATCAGACAGAAGAAGTTGAGTTGAATGAAGGTTCAGCGACAAGGTCGGGAACGGTTGAATTTCCATTGGAATTTAATTTTGGCATTACATATCATATTAATAACGTTAATAGTTTTACTACAGAGCTTCAGTTCCAGAACTGGAGTTCTGCTGTTTACAGCTATAGTAACGTGCACCAGGGGTACTATGAAGACAGGTTAAAAATGGGTGTTGGCTACCAATATCATGCATACGCAAGGCCGCAGGGTGTTGGATTTCTTTCCAGTTTAAGGTATAGCGTAGGTGCAACTTACGATGATGGCTTTTTGTCAATTTCAGGCCAGGATATTGAAACTTATATGCTTCATGCAGGAGTTGCAATTCCATCACCCAGGAGCAGATCATCAATTGACCTGAGCTTTAATTATGGTGTGAGGGGAACAGAATCTCAGAATTTAGTTAAAGAATCTATCTGGGGTTTTAAACTTTCCCTGAACCTTGCTGAATTTATGTTTATACGTACCAGATTTCAGTAATATAAATTCAGTATATCAGTAACAAGTCATTAGAATCATGAAAAAATACATAGCATTAGCATTACTGTTTTGCAGTTTAACGGTTACTTCACAGGCACAAAGTGAGCCTCCGTTTGGAATGAGCCACTTAAATGCATACTCCATATTTTATGATAATTTCCGAACCGGTAATTATGATATGGCATTGATGTATGGCCGTTGGATGCTGGAAGCAAAACCAAGAGAGATTCAGGGAACCCGTTTCACTCTTGACAGGCATTTTGAGAGAATGATCGATGTGTACGTCGGAATGTCTGAAAAACAATCAGATCCGTCACTCAGGTCTGCATATCTTGATACCGCACAAACAGTCTTTAATAAAGCATACGAGACGTTCTCAGAAGATGAAATAGATATGTTCCGTTGGAAGTTTCGGGAAGGTCGCTTTTTCCAGGAGCATTCTAATCAAATTCGCGGTGGTATGGATAAAGCCTATGAAGCATATGAAGAGGCCTTTCAACTAAACCCGGAAAGACTCACAGAAGCTGCTGATGGTTACTATGTTCGTATTTTGCTTAGAAATTATGTAAGCACTGGAGCCAGAGATGAAGCACTCGCTATGATTGATGTCCTTGAACCGTTTGCAGGATCCGACGTAAGAGATGAGATTAGTGCGGCAAGAGATCAAATATTTTCATCCCCGGAAGAGAGGATTGTATTCCTCGAGTCTCAGCTTGATGAAGATCCCGAAAACGAAGAAGTACTTTTTGAGCTCGCTTCATTGCACGAAAACCAGGGCAACAGAGAACAAGCTTTGGAAGTGGCTGAAAGGCTTTATGAAATTAACCCTAATTACGAAAACACAAGAAAATTAGCAGATTACGCAAGTGCAGAAGCACAGTATGAATCAGCCATCAGATATCTGAAAGAGGCGGTTGATCTTGCAGAAAATGATGTGACGAGGCGAAATACGAAGCTCGAAATTGCAGAAAATTATCAACTTCTCGGAAACTTGAGGTCAGCTAGGCAATATGCTCGTGCAGCCTCTCAGGTAGATCCAAATTGGGGGCAGCCATATCTGCGTATGGCTTCAATTTATGCAGCTGCAATTTCACATTGCACCCGAAACAGAACTATTGACAGGGATGACAGATCAATATACTGGCTTGTCTTAGATTACCTTGACAAAGCCAGAGAAAACGATCCCGCTACCGCAAGTGCCGTCAGAAGACAGTATGACACTTACACTGCGGTGCTTCCATCAACTGAAGACAAATTCTTCAGAGGCTGGGAAACAGGACAAACTATAAGAGTTGATGAGAGTATAGATGAATGCTATGCCTGGATAAATGCAACAACCACAGTACGTTAATTTTTAATCTGTCATTTCCTTCCTTATATTGATGAGACGGCCAATGAGCCGTTTCATCTTCTCTTACTTTCTTTACCTCATCTCAATGCAGCATTTAAGCTCTTTGTAACACATTTACTTGAATTGCGGCTGCAAGAGAAAAACTATTTTTTAATTTAACACAGATTCATGGCACGTTCGCGAAAGAATAAAGGGCGAAACCACAAAAAAAAGGGTGGAAAAAAGAAAAAGGACAACATATTTGTTCCTCAGTTTCACCACAATCAGCAAACCCGGATCGGAGGGCGTTACAGCGGTATACTCGAAATCAATCCTAAAGGGTATGGGTTTATCAGAAAACTTGATTTTGAGTTCGGGTACACACCAAAAGATCCGTTTTTAAAACCTGATGAAGTTAAAAGAAATGATCTCAGAACAGGATTACTTCTTGAAGGAGAATTTGAAGAGGATCAAAGTGGTAACCGCCATGTACACTCAATTGAAAAGATAAACGGCCGTGAGCCTGAGTTTTGGCAAAAAGTAAATCGATTTGAGCTGCAAACTCCTATAATGCCTGATCAGCAGATTAAACTCGGGCACAACCCGGACGATCATGAACTCAGGGTAATTGATCTTGTATCGCCGGTTGGCAAAGGTCAAAGAGCGTTGATTGTTGCTCCGCCCAGAACTGGTAAAACCGTTCTGCTTAAGAAAATTGCGAAAAGTATTACCGATAATTACCCAAACATAAGCACCGGTATACTGCTGGTTGATGAAAGGCCGGAAGAAGTGACGGATTTTCTGCGCTCAACCAATGCCGAGGTTTTTGCTTCTTCGAATGATAAACCTACGGAGAGCCATGTACGTATATCCGAGATGGCACTGGGTTACCTTAAGAGAAAGGCAGAGTTTGGCGAAGACGCTGTATTGCTGATCGATTCACTTACACGTCTTGGAAGGTCTTACAACGCAGCCCAAACAAATTCAGGCCGAACATTATCCGGTGGTCTTGATATCCGCGCTCTTGAAATTCCCAAAAAGATATTCGGTTCTGCCCGAAAAATTGAGGGCGGAGGATCTTTAACGATCATTGCTACCTGCTTGATTGAAACCAATTCAAGAATGGATGATTTTATTTTTGAAGAGTTTAAGGGAACAGGTAATCTTGAGCTGGTACTGGACAGAGAAATTGCTAACGACCGTATTTTCCCTGCAATTAATATTGCTGCCTCAGGTACCCGAAACGAAGATAAGTTTATTACTGACTCGCTGGAAGAGCGAAATATGGTTCGTAGATTTTTGCTGAAAAAATCCCCTAAAGAGTCGATGGCAATGCTTCTTCAAGTTATTAAACGAACTGAAAATAACGAAGAGATTTTCGCTCAGATAGCAGCAACCACCTGATCACTCAGTAGACAGGCAGAGAGGTATCGATTTTTCTGGCCCAGTCATTAATACCACCCTTCAGGTTAACAACATTGGTGAAACCCTCTTTTTTTAGTAATTCACAAGCATCCGCACTTCTGCTGCCGGATCTGCACATAACCACTATCTCTGCATCCTTTTTATCTTCTATTTCGCTGAGCCTGTCAGGCAGCTGATTAAGTGGAATCAGTTTGCCTCCGATATTTGAGATGTGATATTCGAACTCTTCACGAACGTCTAAAAGAAAAGGAGCTTTATTGCTTTCCTGTTTTTCTTTTAGTTCATTTACATCTATTTCATTCATAATCAATTCTGATATCTGTCCAGTTTAAATTGTTTTCCAAGATATAGTTCTTTTGCTTCTTCATCTTCAGCCAGCGCTTCGGCGGTGCCTTCTCTTAAAATCTTACCTTCAAACATTAGATACGCCCTGTCGGTAATTGCCAGAGTTTCGTGAACATTGTGATCGGTTATGAAAATACCAATGTTCCTGTTACCCAGGTCTGATACAATTTCCTGTATATCTTCAACTGCAATAGGATCAACACCGGCGAAAGGTTCGTCGAGTAATATGAACTTTGGATCTGTAATCAGTGCCCGGGCTATTTCAGTTCTTCTTCTTTCACCACCTGACAAGCTGTAGCCTTTGTTATTCACAACCTTCTCCAGGCCGAATTCTTCAATCAGATGATCAGCTTTTTCCCGAATCTGCTTTTTGGGAACGGAGTGAAATTCAAGAACAGCTTCCAGGTTTTCGCGAACGGTAAGATTTCGGAATACACTTGCTTCCTGCGCCAGGTACCCTATACCCAGCCGAGCCCTGCGATACATTGGCATGCCGGTAAGTTCGCGTTCATTTAAAAATATCTGACCTTTATTAGGGCGTATAACACCGGTAAACATATAAAATGTGGTTGTTTTACCGGCACCGTTAGGACCCAGCAATCCCACAATTTCTCCCTGCTTTACATTGATGGATACATGATCCACAACCACCCTGCCCCTGTAGCTTTTCACAAGATTTTTGCTGTGTAATTTTAAGGGTGTTGATTGTTCAGGGGCAGACATTAACTGAGTTGTTTAATTTAGAAAAACTATACTGCCTGTAGACTGTTCAGCAAAGATTCAAAAAGTAATTTTCCATCTGTTGAGCCGAGCAGCGGATCAATTGCCCGTTCAGGATGCGGCATCATCCCTAAAACATTACCCTGCTTATTGATAATTCCGGCTATAGCATCTGTTGATCCGTTAAAATTTGAACCTTGGGTAAGCTTCCCATTTTCATCACAATAGCGAAACAGAATCTGATCATTGTCCTGAAGTGATTTCAGCCCGTCATCATCGATAAAATAGTTTCCTTCACCGTGCGATACCGGGATGTTTAAAACAGCGCCTTTGTTTAAACTGCCGGTAAATATGGAGGAGCTGTTTTCTACACGGATGTTAACGTGCTTGCATACAAACCGAAGCTTTTCATTATGGAGCATGGCCCCGGGCAAAAGGGATGCTTCGAGAAGAATTTGAAAGCCGTTGCAGATTCCCATTACCGGTCTTCCCTGTTTTACAAATTCTTTAACAGCTTCCATAAT
>SLAU01000346.1 GCA_007126675.1 Balneolaceae bacterium | reverse complement strand
GATGCCTTTGCACAAGTATCGGCAACACCTGACCGTGATGTTTCAGTCAGCACCGTACAATTGCGGCCATTTCAGGCCGGAGGCGGTGATAACGGAGATGATAATGGTGATGGCGGCGGTTATGTGCCGGGTACTTCAGCGGGCGCCGCATCCATTATTCTTACAAACATAACAGAGAGTTCGGTAAATGTTCGTGAGACAGGCGGCATTATTAATAGTGCTATTTCCGTTCAGGTTCAGGATTCTTCAGGCCGTGCCCTCGATTTATCAAATTCTGTAGATGTGGAATTCAGAATTCTTCAGGGCCCCGATGATGTAACCCTTTCGCCTGAAACGGTGAGTACCAATGCAAGCGGTATAGCAACAACAAACCTCTCGAGCGGATTTACAGCCGGTGTTGTTAAGATTGAAGCAAGAGTAAACAGGTCCGATTTTCCGAATTTAGTGATACGATCCACCCCTATCCCGATAACAATACATGGCGGTTTCCCGGATGAAGATCATTCCAGTATTTATCTGGCCGGAGATGCAAACTGCCCCGGTTTTGAATTTGTGGGTGAATGTACACGCATTGGTGTTCTATTGGGAGATAAGTTTTCAAATCCTGTAAAAGAAGGTACAGCCGTTTATTTTAACACCACAGGTGGTGTAATCCAGGGTTCGGGGACAACACATACCGACTCAGACGGTTTTGTGGAGGTTTCTCTGCTTGCAGGAAATCCTTTCCCAAATCATCCTGAGTATGGTGAAGGATATGCTACAGTTACAGCTACAACGATTGGTGAGCAGGATCAATATATCGAACAACAGGCGTTAGTACTGCTTTCAGGACAAACTGCAAATATCCAGCTTGATCCGGAAAATTTTGATATTCCTAATGCCGGCAGCCAGATATTTAATTTAACCATCACCGATCAGAATGGTAACCCAATGCCAAGAGGAACTACAATAGACCTCGATATCTCTGATGGCCTGGATGTGGATGGTGATGATAATCTTGAAGTGCCAAATGCATTATTCGGCGGTGAAGGTATAACAGAGTTCTCCTTTATTCTGCTTGATGCAGATATTGATGAGGATAACCAGGTAAATGCCCTCATCCGCGTCACAGTTGAAACACCACAAGGCGGAAAAACTGAAAAGACATTTTTTGGAACCAGAGCGAAATTCAACTAATCTGTACTCTGAGCGCAAATTCAAAACCCGGACGGTTTTTAACTGTTCGGGTTTTTTTATAATAATGATATTATGAATGATACAGTGATTCTAATTTATTGATATGTTTCATTCATAGTGCTTACCTTTGATTCTCAATATCAAATCATAATTAGTAATAAATATGTCATTACCTGCCGATAAAGAAATTTCTTTTACTGATATCGAAATCAACTCTTTATTCTCCAAGCTGAAAAAGCTGAATGTTGATAAATCATATTATCTGACTCTTCTTGTAGGCCCGTTTCAAAAGGGAAAAATCAATTTGCTAAAAGATGCGGCTTCTAAACTTGGTGAAGAGTTTTATTCAGTTGATCTGGACAAGGTGATTACTACAAATAAAGAAGAGACATATCAAAACATCGATTCCCTGTTTGATCAGCTTAACAAACAAGGTTCCAAATATATACACTTTACAAATGGTGACCGCTTGAGCGGAGTTTATACGGGTTATTCCTCTTCTGTTGAGAGATATTCAACCCCACAGGAAAGAAAGTTTTTAAAATCGATCAACGAATGTGAAAAAGTAATCTTTCTTGAGCTTAAAGATCGTCACAATCTGAATTCTACATTAAGAAGAATGACTCATACAATCATAAAGTTTGATGGGCCAATGTCTTTTGTGGATAAAGTTTTGTGGAAAGTTAAGCAGATCAGAGTGCACGGCAGTGAATTTGAATCAAGCCGAAAAGTTTCGGTTTAGAATGAACTACCTCGGGGCAGAGCTCACGAGGTATAAACTTAAAGCTCAAAACTTTTGATCATTTTTGAGTTTATTCTGAAGTGTCCCCCTTCGAAGGGGCAATGGGGGAAGATTTGTAAAGCTTTGATCTCTTAAAAATTATTTCTTTGCTTGAATCAACACCTAAAGGATCATCCCCCTGCTCTCCGCCAGCCGGCGTATCGCTTTCCCCCTTCAAAGGGAGACTTTTATCCTTTCCGACCCAGAGGGTCGGGAAATTAAACCACTTACTTATTAAACCGATACCTTACCCTCCTGCCGCGGATCAAGGTCGTGCAGTGATGAGACCGTTGCCTGAATGGTTTTGTACCACTCATTTCCAAACTTGTCATTTATCTCATAGTAATCGGCAAAATCAGGCTTACGAAGCATCATTTTCCACTGCTGATTTTTTGCTTTAAATATCGGGTCGATATGAAGCAACTGATGATACATCAGCATTTTTTTTGTGTCTTTATCCAGCATGTCCCATAAATCGCCCGACACTTCTATCAGGTAATCGTTTCCGGAGTAATGTTTTACTTCCCTGGTCGCTTTCATGCATTTTGCTGCTCTCTGTTTTGATATATTCGGGTACACAAGGATATATCCTATTTCTGCCGGCCCCAAATCAATTCCATGAGTTTCAATAACCTCTTTGGCAATTTCTTCCATCTCTGGTGATTCGTTTAGTTGTTTATCAATGAGCTTGATTTCGGCAGTGGGATCTAAATATTCGTTTTCTGGCATTGTTATACTTCTGTTAAATTCTTTTTTGAACTGCTTTAGGTTACAATAGATTGTTAAAATCTGCAGGCAAAGATAAGGAAGAACAATTGGAACTCTGATTCAGATTTTCGAAAATTTTGTTTTTATTTGAAAAAAAAGAAATTAGCTTACAACTATGAAAAATTTACTTTTGTCTGGCTTAATAGGAATCGCTATTGTTGTAGCTCTCGATGCAATTTTCAGAATCTCAGTATCGGTATTTGCAGGTATTGAGATCGATATAATTTACTATTCATCATATCCGGGAATTTTTCTGAAACTTTTGATTGCTCTTTTCTCGGTTGTTTC
>SLAU01000220.1 GCA_007126675.1 Balneolaceae bacterium | reverse complement strand
ATTGAGTGAAAAACCGGCTCATAGCCAAGATAGCTGATAATAATTTCATGACTGCCGCTAATCAATCCGGGAATAGAAAAATTGCCGGATGCGGTTGTGCTTGTGCCGCCGGAGGCATCAGCCAGCATAACGTTGGCACCGTGTAACGGCTCGCCGGTGGTTTTATCTGTAATTTTTCCTGAAAAAATACCTTTTGCCGGAGACTCGAGTGTAGACCGGACAATGACGATGGTACCTGATGATAGTGTGATGAAATCAAGATTGTGATCATGCAAAAGTGACTGAAGCATTGAATTTACTTCATCTGCTTTTATTCTTTTGTAAACAGTAACCTTTTTAACCAGTTCGGGGTCATACACAAGATCTAAATCCATCGAGTAGGCCAGCCTGTCTAAAACTTCATTCATGGGTACTCCCCTGAACTCAAACTCATGAATGTCTCCGCTTTTCTGCTGAGCCAACACCGTACTTGGCGCTGAAAACAATGCGAGAATTAAAAACAGATATTTAAAGTTTATGAGCTTCATTTCAGATCATTTAAATATTCTGAAACCGTTTGCAGTTTCTGAGTATTTCAGGTTTTTCACCATGGCTATGTCATTAAGAATATCAGCCGGATTTCTCGGATCTGTATAAAATGCTGTGAGTGTTTCAGAAGCTACTTCAGGTGCTTCAAGGTCAATCCGAATATCAAATCTTCGTTCAAGTTCATTAAAGATAACTGCAAGTCTTTGATCTCTGAAGATCAGCCTGTTTTGCCTCCATCCGGCAAGTTCCGTGATGTTGACCGGTTCGGGTGAAGAAGGCTCAGCCATTTCAAAGTTCCAGCGGCTGTACATTCCTTTTAAAAGTTCAATCTGGTTTTCTGATTGGTCAATAGGATAGAACAGAACTTTTCCATCAGCTACGGTGACCACGGTTTCACGGTCAGGATCGGTTGACCAGGATCGAATATTGAATTCGGTTCCTGCAACACGGGTCACTGATTTGTTGGCTTCAACGATAAACGGTTTTTCTGAGCTCGTTACTTTAAAATAGGCCTCTCCGTTTAACGACAAATTGCGTTCTGATCCCAGGAAAAAACGATTATAACTAATTGTGCTTCCGCTGTTTAACTCTGCTGTTGATCCGTCAGGCAGTTCAACAGTTGCAATTTCACCATAAGGTACGGCAATGGTTTTTGGGAAATAGAAAACGTACAAGCCCAAAACAAGGAGAGCAACAGCCGCAATCATGTAGCGGCTTTTCAGCCAGAGGTTTTCAGAAATGAAAAAAGCCGGTTTACTTTCCTCGTTAATGCCGGCACGCTCTTTTACATTTTTCAGAGCACTTTCAACCTCACTTTCATTAACCGGATCAGATTCTTCAGCCTCCGCCGACATTTCCCAGATTTTATTGAGTGATTCATCCTCAAACCGTTTTCCGGAATTGATATGATTATGTTTATCATTCATTTTCAGTACGATTACTAATTTTTTGATGCGAATCATAGTTATCTCTTAATATCTGAAGAGCTGAAACAATATGATTATTCACTGTTTTTTCTGATATATCCATGACAGAGGCAATTTCCTGATGGTTCAGCCCATCGAACCGGCTAAGCTCAAACGCTTCTTTTTGCCTTTCCGGCAATTCATTAATCCACTTTTTAAATAAATCTGCTGTCGAATTTTCATCTTCTGAAACCCCGGTGTCAGCTACATTATGTGGACTTTGAACCGGTTCATCCAGAACTTCAAACTGGTTTGCCTTAATCTGCAACCAGTTAATTGACCGGTTTCTTACAGTCTTGAACATGTACGACTTTAAAGATTTATCGGGTTCAATATTTGTACGGTTTTCCCAAAGCATAACAAAAGTTTCCTGAACAATATCATTAGCTGCGGCTTTCTGTTTGGTATATCTCATGGCAAAACGAACAAGTTTTGGATAAAGCAGATAAAACAGTTTATCGAAATACTGATGATTCGATTCCCTGATATGCTCTGCATATATCTGTATTTGTTCATTTTCCTTTTTACTCATGAGGCCTACATATGGTAATACAGTTCAGAAAATTGATATACCTATTAAAAATTTGATTTAATTAACGACAGTTCGATAAAGGTATAATTCATCGAATTTCGCTTAAATAACTTAGATTTATATTTCTGACTCACCCATCGTCTCTCTCGAAAAAATAGAGAGGGATTCAATGACTAAATTATTCAAGCTGGTTCATAAATTGATTTACTTTATTAACAAGCTCTGCTTTTTACCAAATTCTTATCTTAAATCCACATTAATTAAGAACCAGTGTAAACAGGTAATTTTCTGAGAATTATTCATTTATACCGATAAGATAAGCTGAAAAACTGTAATTCTAACATTTGTAAAAACCTGACACAGCGCCACATGTTTATAGGGTGCAGGTAATTAACCGGCAAAAGTTGCTCAGACAAATAGTTTTATAGCAGGAACCCCATGATGCTTCCCGGCGTTTTGTCGTGAAATGATTCTTAATCAAGAATCCTTAATCCCAATTAAATTAAAACGTTATGAAGCTTTTTAAATTTAGCATAATTACAACTTTTTCCGTGTTTTTACTCGCTATGTCACCTTTGGCAACTGAGAGTGAAAAACACGATCACGTAACAATGGATATCGTTGAATTAGCTGTTGAGACTGAAGCACTGTCAACACTTGTAGCTGCTGTTGAAGCTGCCGGGCTTGTTGAAGTCCTTCAGGGAGACGGACCGTTTACAGTTTTTGCACCAACTAATGAAGCGTTTGAAGCACTTCCGGAAGGCACACTTGAAAGTTTACTGGAGGAAGAAAACCGTGAAATGCTGGTTGCAATTTTGACCTATCATGTTGTACCAGGTAAAGTAATGTCAGGTGATTTGAGTGATGGAATGACCGCTGAAACTGTGCAGGGAAGCGAAGTGTCTATTTCTGTCAGTGATTATGGAGTTCGGATTGATGATGCATCCGTAGCTCAAGCGGATGTGGAAGCAACAAATGGTGTTGTTCATGT
>SLAU01000276.1 GCA_007126675.1 Balneolaceae bacterium | reverse complement strand
CGATCCCATAAGGAGTGAGAGGTGTTATTAATCATGAGTGCGCCATAAGTTAGGAGATAGAAAGCGAGATCAACCGCCAGTCTCGTTCGGGCTTCGCCCTCACTTCGCTGGCGGTTGATGGTTGTGTTAATTATAATAAAACACACTACGCCATATGGCACAATAGTAGGGATGCCTTCGGTATGGTACTTTTGGGCGTTCAAAAGTACAAGAGAGATATACAGCTATGAATTAACCACGAGCTAAAACTCATGATTTACAATTTTGTTTTTTAAAACTGAATTTCCTTACTTCTGTGAATGATTTTCCGCAATCACATCCATAACCAACAAAACCACAACCTCCCTGTACAAATCGGCGATAACGAATACCGTTATACGGCGGAAGCCTGTCCTGAGCGAGAGCGAAGGAGACAACGCTACTACAAAAAAGTGGGCACTGTTGAAGAGTATTACATAATGGACGCCAACCTGACCGCAGGCGTATTTTCCGGCACCGGCACGGGTTTTGAGTCAGGCGGCCAGCTATCATAAGACATTTGGAAGGCACCCGCGCCGTTACTTATCCATTCAGTATTGTTCATTACCACGACCATGGATTTTCTGTTTTAAGTTTTGATATGCCCTTGAAATCATTAATGTTTCGGGTAAGCAGAATCAGGTTGTGCGATAGTGCTGTTGCAGCAATAATTGCATCAGGCAATTTAATAGAATGGTTTAATCTCAGTTTGATGGTTCGTTCCGTAATGTCAGGACTTATTTCAATGATATTTGCCGAATTGATAAATTCTTTTAGGTTTTTATCTGCTGAAGAGTGTCCCAATACTTCAATTTTATTAATAAAAGAGATATTAAACTCCTCATCGATGATTGATGAAATCAAGTCGATCGTCGTTTGTGGAAGTAGCTTACCACTGAATTCAATTAATACATTCGAGTCAATTAAATATCTCTTTCCCATTCGTTTCGGCTATTCTCAACATGCAGCAGAAGGTCTTTTGCTTTATTTTCTGAGATGCACCCCGCATAATCGGAAGGTTTCCTGGCTGGTGTTTTCCCTTTAAGAATCGATTCAATCTTTATCAAGACCGATTCATTCTTCTCCTCCAGTATTTTTCCAATGATATGTAATTTTCTGGCTTTTGATGACATTACGATACTGTTGATTCACAATCAATATACTAAACGGCATGATAAATTACCGTACACTTTCTTTTACCTCTTCCCGGTCAGGGTTCTTGTTGAATTTGATAACATATGAATTAAAGAGCCACAGGAAAGAGTGAATATTTTCAATTATATTCAATAAAAGGTTGATAGCTATGATATTACTAAAAGAAAAATTCAATACGACTCATTTAAGAACCCGGTCGATGGCCAGGGATCCTTATAATGATTTACTGCAAAGCAAAAATCAGGATATTGCGCTCGATTTTTCCGGAATTGAATTTGCTTCACGGTCATTTATGGTTCAACTATACTCCATGCTTGCTAAACATCGTTCCCAGGTTCGTTTTGTGAATATGAATGAAAATGTGGATCAAATGTACCAGTTGGCAATAACAGCATATAACAAGCCGGCAGTTATGCCGGATCAATCCGGGAAAAATTCATCCCCCGAATTACTGAACCTGTAGAGAGAGAAGTACAGCTAAGAGTTAATTATGAGCTGATTCTCATGACATATAATGAAACTGCCGTTACATTTGTATTAATCCGCCGCGGATCGGACAGGTACAAAAGTAACCAAGCCAAAGGCACTGCTTCGGAGAAAAATCAAGCCTGCCTGCCAAAGTTTATTACTTCGGGCAGGCCTGCATTGTCGGCAGGCAGGGCGACAATAATTTGAGCGGAGCTAGACGGTTTTGACTGACGTGAACACCCCTTCTCTGACAGAAAAGCACTGTCAGAGTACTCCCCTCCCTGATTGTTCTGGATGCAAGCACAAGGGGAGATTTTTCCCCGGTGAAAATTGTCGGGAAAATATGTGGGCTTAAACCTTATCTTGGGCTGCATCATAAATCCAAAAACATAAATTGCATTTTTGGTACGATGAGCGTAATCTCACTGTACAAATCGGCGATAACGAATACCGTTATACGGCGTGAGCCTGCGCTGAAGCGACAGCGAAGCAGACAACGCTACTACAAAAAAGTGGGCACTGTAGAAGAATATTACATCATGGACGCCAACCAGACTGCAGGCGTATTTTCCGGCTGCGGGATAGGATACAAACTGGATTATTGGAATATTCTGGGTAACGGGGTGGAGGGAAGTTACCTTTCGGATGGCACCAAGAGGTATTAATAAAAGGGAAATTAAGTTTTCACCCTGGCTTTAAAATCGTGCTGCAGGGTGTCCGACAATTCAAATTTTTGATCTATGTGATTATTTATTGTGATTCTTATATATTATGAATTATGACAGCAGACAAAATATTTTTTACAGGTAAAGAGAAATGATCACAAATAATAAAATAAACCGTCAGGCAAAAGCCCTGCTTGAATTGTACAAAACCCTGCCAGAAAAAACCCGGTTAGAGATAAAAAAATTGATTTTAGAGGATGATATATCATTTGAAGAGATGGAAGAATCATCCGGATTAACCCAACTCTCTGAAGAATCACTCAAAGAGTTGTGGAATAATCAGGAAAACGAACATTGGGATGAGTTTTTCAAGCAAAAGGGATATGTATAAACAGGGATATATCATTATTGTACCCTATCCTTTTTCAGATAACTTTAAAAAGCATAAATACCGTCCGGCAGTCATTGTCTCAAATTAAAAGTCCAATGATCTGGATGAAGATGTTTTAATTTGTCCGATTACAAGTACGATCCGTGAAACTGAGTTTTCATACCGGCTAACCGAGAAGGATACAAAGGAAGCCCTGCCGGTACAATCTGAAGTGCGATGTAATAAAATTGTGACAATCAGAAAATCCTTGATAAAACAAAATTTAATCAATTGAATCAGAAAGCGCTTCTGGAAATACTTCAGATAGTAAAAAGCTCATT
>SLAU01000127.1 GCA_007126675.1 Balneolaceae bacterium | reverse complement strand
TTTGACCGATTCAGCTATGTGCCGGAATTAAACAGGCTGGGTGCCTCTATGAAAGTTAAAAAAAATAAAGTGAGCATTAAGGGTAATCAGTCATTGGAAGGTACTTCTGTAATGAGTACCGATCTGCGGGCAAGCGTTAGCCTTGTAATGGCTGCGATGAAAGCGAAAGGCAAATCTGAAGTACTAAGGGTTTATCATCTTGACCGCGGCTATGAAAACCTTGAAAAGAAACTAAATGCTGCCGGTGCTTCAATTACAAGAGAGCAGGATTAAGAGATAAGTTAACCTTAGTTCGATATAAGAACTCAAGAAAAACGGTCTTAGATTGTCTAAATAGAGCGATCGATTGCGAAAACATAATAAGTCTTATCATGAGTCAGTCCAAAAAGTAAATCGACTTATGAACCAGCTTAAATAATTTAGTCATTTAATCCCTCTCTATTATTTAGAGAGGGATGATAGGGTGAGTCAGAAGTATAAATCTAAATTATTTAAGCGAAATTCGATGTATTAGACTTTTTTGACAGGCTCAATCTCCTGCCTATATCAACGTCTGGAGATCCCGGATCTTTGCTGACGCTTCGTCCGGGATGACGCCCTATTAAAAAACGGCAACTTCAAAAAACTTTGAGGTTTAATCAAAAATTTCGACCTCAATCTCGTGCAGAATAAATAATCCGCTTTCATTACTACCTAAAGCAAACATTCCGGGCGGACTATTTCCAATTTTTTGATCTCTGTATGAGAATTGCTCACCATTAATATCAACCAATACCGAATCATCACTTATAGTTACAGTGTATTCGATAAGTTCTCCGTAACTCCAATCAAGAGGGAATGTAGCAGGGTTGATACGGGTGCCGCTGTTGTGAAAGGATATTTCCATTCCATTTTCCCGCAGTTGGGTTTCAACTGAATGCTCTCCAGGGTTTTTACTTGATCTGCCTCCTATATTAGTACCTGCCGGGAACGAAGCATGCACTTCTTCAACTATTCTGTAACGAATATCGCGGTGCTCAGGAATTAAATTCCACCATACTCTTGCCTGATTCTTCACAGGAAGATCAACAATCATTCTGCCGGCCTGGAATGACCATTGCAACTCACCCCACAGCGATTCCCATTCATCAGGGTTCGGATCGGAGAAATCTTCAAAAAAATGCAGGCTGCTTTCAGACTCAATTTCAAATTCCGGCTCATGTTCCGGAAAATCACCGGTAAAGAAAAAACCGGGAATATATTCGGTGGTGTCATGAGCTACTCCATCCTTAAAAAAGCGATACCTTATAGACATATCATTCATACAAGTTGTATTAAAACGGTGTAAAAACACACCATTAGGCCAGCTTTTCCAGATACGTGTATCCCGCTCAACACAATTTTTTTGGACCTCTACACTGTCAGCATATGAAACTGCAGTAGAAAGAATTTCAAAATCGTCAGCATCAAACCTTTCAGTTATTTCAAGGTTCAGATTCTCGAATACAGGAAGTTGATCTTCTTTTTCCCTAACCTCTTCATCATTTCTGAAGAGCTCTGAATATGATCGTATTAAGAGGGGGCGCTGTCGAAGATATACTTCAACATCATGTTCGTCAGCATAAGCATGTCCATCAGTAATTGCAGAATACCAATCGTCGTAAAATGGGGTTTCACCTTTTAAATGAAGGGTATCTCCCTGCTGGGTTGTCAGATAATACTGTCCAGGTGCCACAGAACGCGAGGTTTGATTCTGTGCATCCGACACATCAGGTATGATTAAAAAAAGGAGCAACATCAGTGGCGCCACTAATTTTTTAATCCTTAATAGTAACCTGATATTCATAAGTCGTAAATTTCCGGTTGATGTGATAAAAAGATTTCTGAACTAGACTAGGCTGCGACATGCCGACCGATAAAACCTATCTGATCAGCCTTTTACACATAACTAATTAATTGCTAAGAGATCACAACATCGATCTTTTAGACTTCCTATACTAACAGTTTTAAAACGCCTTCGGGTGATAATAGTTTCCATATAAAGGAATGATGACCGCTTTAATAATACTTAATAAAGATCATTCTAAGAGCATCATGAAGTAATTCATGATATCAAGTACAAAAATATAGACACCATTAATTAACACACTCTAAACGTAGTTTTCTGATAATATCTTACTAATTGCCACAGCATTTGTTTTAAGCGGTAATCATACAACAATGTAATACACTTAGCAAAATTTTTAGAAATATTTAAAGTATAAAGTGTTTGAATAATCCTGTTTCGTAAATAATTCATTATTTCACAGAAAAATAACTGAAGGAATTATCACATGATAAAGGGCTAAATTCGTGGTAATAGATTTCTAAAAGTTCAAGGTTCAGAATGTTTGTGCATCATTTATTGATGAGTGCACCGAATCTGACAGACTAAATAACGGCATCACCTGTCACATATATCAGTAATAAGGAATTCACTTAGTTACACCTAAACCAATCTCTGATGATTTCGAATTTATGTAATCGATAAGCTTTTCAGGGCTAAATTATAATTGACCGAAAAATCGACAATACAACAACTATTCCATTTATATCATCTTTTATATACTTCGACATTTAATTATTCCAATCTTTACATTATATTAACAGTTAGTCTTGAATTCGGAGAAATTAGATTAATCAAATTAGTAACCTTTTGTTAATCAACAATTTACACTTCTTAATTTATCAATTGATTTACCCTTTTGCTGCGGTCTGCCGCACAAAAGAGCCCATCGTTTGTTTTCAAATGATCTCCCCGGAGCAACAAGACTCCCATATAAATTTGAATTTTAACAAGTTTGCACCCTCTGTTTTTTTGCATTTTGATGTTCATAGCACGTTTTACAAAAAGTTGTATATGAAAATGACTCACACCATTAATTGTGTGAAGTGCCTGATGAGAGGGTTGTACATGAAACTTTATTGCTTAGATGAAAAACCAAATTATTATTCATTCCTCGGGAAAGCAGACCCGGGTTGCACTACTAGAGAACGGCGAATTAGCACAACTTTTCATAGAATCAGAAGACAATCGGCGAACCGTCGGTGATATTTACCTTGCCAGGGTACACAAAGTAATGAGTGGTATCCGTGCCGCATTTATTGATGTTGGCATGGAAAAAGATGCTTTTCTTCACTTCTCTGATGCCGGAGACCACCTTGGCTCATATCTGAAAATGCTTAATGGTGAGAACACTATATCAAAAAGTGCAGATAAAGAACTTAAAAAATTTGATAAGCTCTCCAACAATGAAAAGCAAATACTTGCCGGGAAGCTGCTCAGAAATGGCCAGAATATTCTCGTTCAGGTCGTAAAAGAACCGATTGGCACAAAAGGCCCCAGAGTATCGACTGATATTACAATTGCAGGGCGTTTCCTTGTCCTGATCCCTATGGGTGAGTATATCGCACTATCAAAGAAAATCAATAACAACAAAGAGCGCCGCAGGCTAAAGAGTATCGTAGGCAGTATGTTGCCCGAAGGCTTTGGCGTAATTGTGCGAACTGTAGCACAGGGACAGGACAAAGAAGTGATCGAAGATGATATGCGTACTATTCTTCGAAAGTGGGAACGCATGCTTAATAACCTCGAAGGTTCAGAACCGCCAACCCTGCTTTATAAGGATCTGGATATTACGGAAAGTCTGATCCGCGATCTTTTTGCAAAACATTACGATCGGGTATTGATTGACGATTCCCAGCTTTTTAAATCAATTAAAAGCTTTGTTTCACAAATTGCGCCGAAGATGCTTCCGAATGTGCAGCTTTACAAAGGCAAAGATCATATTTTTGATCATGTAGGAATCGGTAATGATGTAAACTCCATATTCAGCCCGAGAGTAAGAATGCCTTCAGGCGGTTATCTGATTTTTGAACAAACTGAAGCAATGTATGTGGTTGACGTTAATTCGGGCCCCTATGCTGCAAAAGAAAGACAAGAAGATAATTCCCTGAAAACAAACCTTGAGGCAGCACGTGAAATTGCAAAACAACTTCGGCTGCGGGACATTGGCGGAATTATTGTGGTTGACTTCATCGATCTTCGGGACGATAAAAACCGCAAGAAGATTTATGATGAGCTGAAAAAAGAGTTCAAAAAAGACCAGGCAAAAACGAATGTAATCGGAATGAGTGATTTTGGGCTCATCCAGATAACACGTCAGCGGATTAGGCCAAGTGTTGTCAATTCCGTTTCAAAGGTCTGCCCCACTTGTGGCGGCTCAGGTTCAGTAGTAACCCAGGATACGATTATTACTGATATTGAAAGCTGGATAAGTAAACTTAAATACAGTACTCAGTATCGTGCAGTTGATCTTTATATCAATCCCTATTTGAAATCATACCTGACTAAAGGAATGTTCAGCCTGCGCTGGAGGTGGATGATGAAGTATAAAGTGAGAATTACACTGATTGGCGAAGAAAGTATTTCATTGAACGAGTTTAAAGCTACACTATCCGGATCGGACCTGGATATCACAGATGCAGTTTTAAGAGATGAACCTCTCGACAAAATCATCGAGGCTAATGAATTGAGGCTTGATTCAGATGATGAAGTATCATCCAGAACTAAAAACCTTGATTTCTACTCAAAGAATGATCGTAACGGAAATCAAAGTTCCGGAAGGAGGCCACGACCTTCACGGCCAAGCCGAAGTAAACAATCACAAAGTTAAGAGAATAAAAAAATAAAATGACCGATTTTTCTACACTGAAAGCAACAACCGTACTTGGTGTGCTCCATAACGGAGAAGCAGCCATCGGCGGAGACGGACAAGCAACGCTTGATAAAACCGTTATGAAATCAACAGTAAAAAAAGTAAGAAAACTGCAGGATGGTACAATTCTTGCAGGTTTTGCAGGGTCAACCGCTGATGCCTTTACTCTTTTTGAAAAGTTTGAGGAAAAGCTGAACAGTTACAACGGTAACCTGCAAAGGTCAGCCGTTGAACTTGCAAAGGAATGGCGAAAAGATAAATTCCTGCAAAAATTACAGGCACTGCTTGCAGTGATGGATAAAGATACCTGTCTTGTAATTTCTGGTCAGGGTGATGTAATTGAACCTGATGATCATATTGTAGCCATTGGCAGCGGTGGTTCATATGCTCTTGCAGCAGCAAGGGCTTTAAAAACAGAAGCACCAAACCTTAGTGCTAAAGAAATTGTTGAAAAGTCACTAAAGATTGCTTCTGAGATCTGTATTTACACAAATGATAATTTGAGCCTTTTAGAAATTAAGTAGTATTTATGTTAACTGTTGCCGAACAAAAAAATCTGACACCACGTCAAATAGTAGCTGAGCTGGATAAGTATATTATTGGGCAAAAAGAAGCTAAAAGAGCCGTATCCATCGCTCTGCGAAACAGATGGAGAAGACTAAACTCTGACCCGGAAATACGAGACGAGATTATCCCAAACAACATTTTAATGATCGGCCCAACCGGTGTGGGTAAAACGGAAATTGCACGGCGCCTTGCCAAGCTGGCAGGCGCACCTTTCATGAAAGTTGAAGCTTCAAAATTTACCGAGGTTGGTTATGTGGGCCGCGATGTTGAATCGATGATTCGCGACCTCACCGATGTAGCTCTCAATATGGTAAAAGATGAGATGCAGGAACGGGTAAAGGAGAAAGCCAAAGATATTGTTGAGGAAAAAATTCTTGATATTTTGATCCCGCCTGTTAAGAAAAAAAGCAACTCCTCTTCGAACTTAAGTACGGGATCCGTAGGGTTTAATCCGGAAGAAGCTTCCGATGCTGAACTGAATGAGCGTACCCGCGAGCGGTTTCGCGAAAAACTTAAAAACGGTGAGCTTGAAGATCGAAAAATTGAAATCGAAGTAGCTTCAAAAAAAACACCCATGATGCAGGTTTTTGGTCCACAGGGTATGGAAGAGATGGGTTTCAATTTGCAGGATATGCTCGGTAATCTGGCTCGCGGCGGTAAAAAAACAAAAAGAACACTGCCCATCCATGAAGCACGCGATATCATGATTGAGCAGGAATCAGAAAAATTGATTGATCATGAAGCAGCTGTTCAGGAAGCACTAAATCGGGTTCAAAACCAGGGAATTGTATTTATTGACGAAATCGATAAAATAGCTGAGAGCTCAGCCGGCGGAGGAAAAGGCGGACCCGATGTGAGCCGCCAGGGTGTTCAAAGAGATATGCTGCCGATTGTTGAGGGCAGTACGGTTTCCACAAAGCATGGAATCGTAAAGACAGATCACATTCTGTTTATCGGCTCCGGGGCTTTCCACGTTTCAAAGCCATCAGATTTGATTCCGGAACTGCAGGGACGTTTTCCGATTCGTGTAGAACTGAATTCACTTACCGAGAAAGACTTTTTTGATATTCTTACCAAACCTAAAAACGCACTTACAAAGCAATACCAGGCTATGTTAGATGCAGAAGGTGTAGCTGTTAATTTCAATGAAGAATCGATCGGTGAAATTGCAAGAATTGCCGCCGAAGTAAACCAGCAAGTTGAAAATATCGGGGCACGTCGTCTGCACACAATCCTAAGCTCACTGCTCGAAGAGTTGCTGTTTGCAGTACCCGATGATATTGGTTCCGGTTCGATTGATATCGACAAAGATTATGTGAACAAACAATTGAGTAGTCTTGTTAAAGACAAAGATCTGAGTCACTTTATTCTGTAAACCATAAACTTTGAAACGTTTTACTGAAAATTTAGTATTACTTTATGAGTTATACTGAATGGACTGACCCTGACGTTAGAAACCAAAAAATAAAACGTAGTAAAGATGTCATTGAAAAAATTTATTGCCCCGCAGCTCGTAATTCTTCTGCTTCTTTCCGGAATTTGGTTAGCAGGAATCGATAGCGTAGTTGTAAAATCGGACGATCAAAAGAATCTCCATAAATACTTACAGGTTCAGCAGCGAGTAGTTGATAACTATTTTGGTGAAACTGACCTTGATGATCTGTTTATAAGAAGTATTAAGGGGTTGGTAAAAGCATTGGATGATACAACTCTCAGTATAGAAGGTACACCTATTGATACTACATTCAGTGACCTGCGAATTCGTACTCTCAGAGATTCATACTCTAAGTTTGAGGATGCTTACCTTTATGTAGCAAATAACTTTCCCGATAAAGATATGGATAAGCTCACAGAGAGTTCTATCCGCGAAATGATGAGAACTTTAGACCCGCATTCTGTTTATATCGAAGCGGATGATAGTGACAGGATTCAGGAAGAGTTTGCAGGTAAATTTCAGGGAATCGGTATTCAGTTCAACATTATTCAGGACACTATAACAGTAATCACTCCTATCTCTGGTGGTCCTAGCGATCAGCTTGGTATTATGTCGGGCGACAGAATTATTTCTATTGATGATACCAGCGCAGTTGGATATACAAACGAAGATGTAATGCGGCGACTTCGTGGTGAAAAAGGAACCGAAGTGAAAATTGAAGTTCTGAGGCCCAGAAACGATAACCCGATCACATTTAACATTGTTCGCGATGATATCCCAATTACAACTGTAGATTCCTTCTACATGCTCGATGAACGAACCGGATATATAAAAGTTAACAGGTTTGCTGCAACTACTCATGAAGAGTTTATGGCAGCAGTAAACGAGCTTGAAAAAGAGGGAATGGACAGACTGATGCTGGATTTAAGAAATAACCCGGGAGGATATCTATCACAAGCCATTGCAATGGCCGAAGAATTTTTCCCGCGTAACACAAAACTTGTCTCCACAGAAAGCAGGCATATGCGATTTAACCAGGATGCAGTTTCTCAGCGTGACGGTAAGCTAAAAGATCTGCCTGTAATGGTGCTGGTAAATGAAGGCTCTGCATCTGCAAGTGAAATTGTAAGCGGTGCTATTCAGGATCATGACCGCGGTTTGGTTGTAGGTCGGCGCACATTTGGTAAAGGGCTGGTACAGCAACAATACGAACTTATCGATAACAGTAACATCCGGGTTACTATTTCAAGATACCTGACCCCATCAGGCAGATTAATACAAAAGCCTTTTGAAGATGGCTCAGAATCGTATGCATACGAAATATATCATCGGGATTCCGATCCTTCTACGGATGCGACAAAATTCATAGATCAGATACCCGATTCACTGCGGTTTAAAACCAGCGCCGGAAGAGATGTTTTTGGAGGTGGAGGAATACTGCCTGATTTCATTATACAGGAAGATACGACCACTTCCGGTCAGCTATTCAACTTTATGATTGCAAACAGAATCGATTTCGAATTCGTAAGAGATTATCTTGACAACTATGGTGATCAGTTCAGAGATCGATGGGAAGCTGATTATCAGGAATTCAGACATGATTTTGAATGGAGTGAAAGCGATAAAGAAATGTTTATCTCTATGATGAAAGAAAAAGGTATGATTTTTGATAATGACCTTGATGAAATAGTTTTTGAAGATGATGAGCTTAAGATAACCCGCGATAAGTTTGACGAACTTTCATGGATGAACTTCGGAAGAATGAAAGCCGAACTTGCAAGACAGGTTTGGGGAACTGAGAAGTTTTATCCGATCATTAATGATCTTTTCAACACTACAATGAAAGAAGGAATGAAGTTGTGGGATGAGGTTTCTCAGCTCGAAGAGTTTGCAATGCAACAAGGTGCACTACTTCCGGAACGGAGATCAAACAGGTAAAATTTAAAATGGCCGGCGGTTACAAAAACGGTCGGCCATAATTATTGCGGCAGTTTCAGCTCTCAATCTTTTCCCGCCCAGTTGTACCGTTTTTGCATTTATTTTTTGCCAGAGATCTTTTTCCCTCTTTGACATCCCCCCCTCCGGACCAATCACACAGATTACTTTTTTGTAACTATCTGCGAGTTCGATGTCACAATTTGCTTGCTGATCAGCAACAACCAGTAAAGAGCCTGCCCCCAAGCTTTCTATCAGTTCATCAAATGAATTTAAAACCTGTATATCAGGCAGATAAAACCTGAAGGATTGTTTCATTGCGCTTAATACAGTAGCATGAAGTCTGTCAGCCCGTACTTTCGTTTTTTCGGAGTGATCTCCCTTAAAAAATATAATTCGCCTCGCCCCAAGTTCTGTTGCTTTCTCTGCAGCAAACTCCAGCCTGTCGCGCTTTTTTATGATTCCCATTGCAATAGTCACTTCGGGTAATGGAGGTTCTTCTGCCTCTTTATGTGAAATGCTGACTATAATGTTTTTTGACCGTATTTCGCGAATTGTACCGGTGTATAAAGATCCGGCTCCATCGGTTACACGTATAGTATCTCCGGCAGCCATTCTTAAAACTTTTGAAACATGAACCGCTTCCTGCCCCTCAATAGTTAACTGATTCTTATCTATCAGCTCCGGTTTTGTATAAAACAAATTCAAGATTAATACTATTTATTGGTACTCTGAAATGGATCGAAAACAACATTGCCGGTTTCCAGAACTTTTTCTACGTAAGGTTCACAAATTCTGCAATGTATTGAACAAACACCCGCATCTCTCAAATCCTTTACAGATTTGTATTCGTTTTGATCCGCTATTTCCTTTATTTCTGCAAATGAAATTTTACTGCAAATACAACGGTTCACCATCACACTAACCCTGTTTAAAATGCTTTCCGAGTTTTAACCCTTGCCCCTGGTAATTGCTTTTGATATCTGTGCCGTAAATAAAATCAGGCACTTCGGTGTTTGGCTCAAAACGCATACTGCAAAACGTTTGACCATCTTCTACAAGAAATGGCACATCATGTGAGCGTACCTCAAGTACAGCCCGTGCTCCTTTATCCTCAACAGTTCCTCCAAATCCGCTGTCAAAAAAGCCGGCGTAGTGTGTACGGAGTTCTCCTGAGCCCGTGTCATAAGCAATCATTTCGGCTGCGAGGTGTTTGGGAATTCTGCAGCGCTCTTTTGAGGCAAAAATGTAGAATGCCTCAGGTTCTAAAATCAGATGGTCTTCATTACTGGCCCTGATAGGCTCCCAAAAGTCAGAGATTTCGTAGTGATTAATTTTATCAAGATCTATTAAATCACGGTGTTTTTTGGCTTTGTATCCTAAAATATCATCTTCTTCGCCATGCAGATTTACACTCATAAACAGACCGTTGTTTACTTTTACTTCATCAAGCGGCAACGGTGTACCGTCAGAATTAAATAGCAGCGGATCACCGCCATGAATTCGAAGCAGATCCTGGTCTGATAAAATCTGTAATCCATGTCTTACCCTGAGCTGATTAAGCCTGTGCCCTGTTCTTACTTTTATCGGGAATGATTTTGGCACAACCTCTAAGAAAAGATTCCCCTTATATCCGGGTTCTATTTCCTCAAACCGATGAGAATAATCCGTGATTACACGTGTAAAAATATCCAGCCGTCCGGTTGTACTTTTGGGATTGGCTTTGGCAGTCAGGTTTTCCTGGGAAATCAGCCGAACTTCAGAATGTTTATCACCGTTAAACAATTTTTTCTGGGTCGAAAAATGTGAAGATGGCAAGTTTAACTCTTCCAGAAGCGGAATGATGTAAACACCATTCGGTTCAAGAACCGCTCCATCTTCGATAGAAAATGAGTATTGAATCAGTTTGTCAATTTTTTGATGGACCGTCTCGTTCTCAGGCAAAAAACTGCATCTTACGCGATAAGCTTTGAGCCCTAAACGTAGGTCTATTGAGTTTGGCTGATATTGATTTTCCTGAATCGGAAAATCTTCATGGCTGGCAATAATCCCCGCTTCAACAAGTTTTTTCAGCTGCTGAACCGGTAAAATTCCCTTTGTCCGAAGGGAAACATCCTGTACTGATCTGCTCATACGGTCATTCATTAATTTTCCTGATGAAGGTAAGAATTTATCTGCTGTTTAACAGAATGAAATGATTCACTGACCGGAAATATGAGCCGTTATCTACATATTCTCAGACAGCTCACTAATAACTTCATCAATCTCTCTGTCACCTTCCAAAAGGTCAAAGCTCACATTTTTTATTTCTGGTGAATCAACCAGCTTTGAAATTACTGAGGCAACATCACTGCGGGTTATGCTTCCTCTGTCAAGGTTTTTCCCGATCTGAATTTTCCCAACCGCCGGTTCATCGGTCAGCCTGCCCGGTTTTACAATCACATAATCCAGTCCGCTATTTTCTAAAGCTTCATCTGCCTCAGCTTTGGCTTTTTGATAAACCTGGAATACTTCGTTCCCTCTTGGCGTATCAAGCCCCATAGCACTGATCATAATGTATCGATTAATACCGTTTTGTTTGGCAGCATCAATTAATTTCAAAGCACCATCACGGTCAACAGTCCATTTTCGTGCAGCACCGCTTCCCGGCCCTGCACCGGCTGCAAAAATTACAACATCGGCATTGCCTGTTGCATCAGAGATATCATCTTCTTTTTCAAGATCACAAATCACCGGCTCAACACC
>SLAU01000192.1 GCA_007126675.1 Balneolaceae bacterium | reverse complement strand
TTATCGTGGCAATACCATCACAGGCGTGCAGAAATCTGGAAAGTGATTGAAGGAGAAGCAGGAATTATACGAAGCCAAACAAACGAACAGGGAGAAATTGAAACCTTTTCGGAAGGAGAGTTCATACAGTTAAAACAGGGAGAACGTCACAGACTTGTAGGGCTTACAGGCTGGGCCGCAATTGCAGAAATCTGGAAACATACCGATCCGGATAATCCTTCAGATGAAAATGATATTGTGAGATTGTTGGATGATTTTGGCAGAAAATGAATTCTGTCTTAATCAGGCGAGTTAAACACAAACTTCAATCCCACCGACATTCTTAAAGCTTCAAACGCAAATGCAAATTCGTCGGAATTATAAAGTGGAAAAGCAATTCCGAACTGAGATTCAAGCTTTACTCTGTGATATCCTAGCCTTGTGAACACAGCCGGTTCAAAAAATAATGCGGAATCACGCAGACGGTCATTATTAACTTCCAGTTCGGTAAATGAAACATAAGCTGTGCGCATCGAAATACCGGTATCAAGCACGCCGGAAGTGTATGCTCCATTTATTTGAATAAACGGTTTTACAAGTTCACCTCTCTCATTTCTGCTTTCTGCGGAGCCAATTCCAAATCCTGCCGTTATTTCACCACGAATGTTATCTTCGCCAAATCCAAAATAATTGATACCGGCTTCAGCGTATGTATGCTCTTCTTCCACTGAACTGTTGTTACCGTCGGAACTTCTTCCTGATATTAAAGCAACAACCCCAAGGTTATCTGTGAAAGCATATCCGCCCTGCAGATCAGCTCCACTCGCCCCAATATTGCCTGCAAGGTGTATTTCACCCTTATTTTGCATCATGTGGGTTTGATTGGTAGTGGGAACGTATAAAGTTGTACAGCCGCTGAACAGAAAAATTGCAAATATGGAGAGTAGTAACGTTGGTATACGCATAATTTTGCCATTTCGTTAATGGTTGCATAAAATATGCGTCAACGAATTCGATAAATCAAATAAATCCTTCTCCCATATAAGGTTCCAAAACTTTTGGCACCTGTACTTTTCCTTCTTCTGTTTGATATTTTTCCAGTATAGCGGCTACAATTCTTGGCAGTGCAAGGCCCGATCCATTCAGCGTATGAAGCATCTCGGTTTTACCTTTTTCATTTCTGAACCGCAGCTGCATGCGCCGGGCCTGGAATGATCCGAAATTAGAGCATGAGCTTACTTCGAGCCATCGCTTCTGACCTGCACTCCACACTTCAAGATCATATTTTTTTGTCTGCGTAAAGCCCATGTCGCCGGTGCACATAAGTAATGTTCTGTAAGGAAGATCCAGCTTTTGAAGCAGTGATTCGGCGTACTCCCTGAGGGATTCAAGTTCTTTATCCGATTGTTCCGGATGTACAATTTTTACCAGCTCAACCTTGTCGAACTGGTGCAGTCTGTTTAAACCTCTTACTTCCTTGCCGTAGCTGCCGGCTTCGCGCCGCCAGCATGGAGTATAAGCGGTGTATAAAACCGGAAGATCATCTTCCTCCAGAATTTCATCCCGGTGAAAATTTGTAACCGGAACCTCAGCGGTTGGGATCAGGAAAAATTCATCCCGCTGGATTTCATACATCATATCCTCTTTATCGGGAATTTGTCCCGTTCCGCGGGCAGAATCTTCATTTACAAAATAAGGCGACTGTAGCTCAGTGTATCCCGCAGATATTGCTTCATTGATAAAAAAGTTGATAAGTGCCCTCTGTAATGTAGCCATCCGGCCAACATAAAATGGAAAGCCGGCGCCTGTAACTTTTACACCTCTTTCAAAATCGATCCAGTTATTTTGTTCTGCAATTTCCCAGTGCGGTTTAAGCTTCTCATTTTCGTCCGGCTCGCCCCATGTTGAGAACACCTCATTATCCTCTTCGCTGTGACCAACCGGAACAGAAGCATCCGGAACATTCGGAATTCTGTACAAAAGCTCGTTCAGTTCGTTGCGAACTTCTGAAACTGCTTTTTCAAGCTCTTTAATTTTTCCTTTACTCTCTCCGGTTTCCTTAATCAGTGCCTGTGCTTCCTCTTTTTTGCCCTCGCCCATCAACTGGCCAATCTGTTTGGCTTTAGTATTACTTTCGGCGCGAAGCTGATCGATTTCCGTGACCAAACCTCTCCACTCCTCATCTTTTTCTACAGCTTTGTCAACCGCAGAAATGTCATTTTCTCCCTTGTTTTTCATTCCTTCTTTCACAAGTTCAACATTATCACGAATAAAACCGATATCAAGCATGAGTATTCTTTTGTAGTTGTTAGTTAATCAGGCATCAAAGATACGAGGCTATTACAACCGAATAAAATTTTTATGCTTATACGCTCAAGGTTAAATTATTGACGCTTTTTTACTTTTATTCAGGTTGCTATCCTTATTTATTTAGGATAATTTATTTGATAATTAGAAATTTTAGGTAAAATTAAAAATCCTATGAATTATCAGCTTGATGAAACGGACATCAAAATTTTAAACCACTTACAGCAGCACGGCCGTGCGCAGCGTAATACAATTGCAGAGATTGTTCATCTCTCGGTTCCTTCTGTATCAGAGCGAATGAGGAAACTTGAAGAGCGCGGTTTAATATCAGGATATTATGCAGTTCTCGATCCCAAAAAGTTCAACTTTGATATTACAGCATTTATTTTTGTTGAAGTGGACGGATCTGAAAAGTATAAAAACTTTGTTGATAGTATCACCCAGCACCCTGAAGTTTTAGAGTGCCATTCAATTACAGGTGATGGATCACATATGCTAAAAGTAAGAACACAGAACACAGAATCGTTTGAGAAATTCTTGTCACTAATTCAGTCGTGGGAAGGTGTAAGCCGAACCCGCTCCAATATTGTACTGTCCAGCTTTAAGGAAACACGTGAACTGCCAATTGAAAATACAGTAGAAACCAAAAAATAGATCAAACCTCCATTGCAGTTTCTGTTCATTTTATTTTTTGGCCTGGTCAGCTTGTTCATGCCATTTAACGAGGCTGAGGCTCAGGCAGGCC
>SLAU01000362.1 GCA_007126675.1 Balneolaceae bacterium | reverse complement strand
GAGATTTTAAAAACTTCTCACTGGTATGTTTTTTACAAGCATCGTCACAAAGTGATCCCCATGGGACATACACCGCAGTAAAACCAAACACCTCCTTCAGAAATCACGATGCCGGAAGACTTTATTCCCTATTTATAACTAAAAGCTTAAATATGGAAAAAATCGGTATTTGATTTGTGGGGACTACCTACAACTCAATCCAAAATTTCAATGAAGGTGTCACAATGCAGAAGTCAGAAAAGCCACTGCCGGCAGTTAAATCTTTTTTTATTTCAATTCTATTGTGTTAATTAAGAAGTGAAAATTTGCTGCCTCAACCTAAACGAACCTGCTTAAACATTTATCGATATGGAAGAAATGAGCCAATACTCAACCACCCGGCAACCGGAAGTTCTTTCTGTCGGAAACTGGATGCTGACGATACTGATTGCGATTATCCCTGTTGTGAATTTTATTATGTTTTTTGTGTGGGCATTTGGTGATAACACCAATCCGAATAAAGCAAACTGGGCCAAAGCTCAGCTCCTCTGGATCTTGATTGCAATTGTTTTTTATGGATTACTGGCTCTTATTTTTGGTTCTATGATGCTGGTTTATAAATAGAATTTTTTTTTCTTTAGTCTTATACGAGCTTTCAACCGATTAAAACCATATAAATATTTTGAATACTATTTACAGATACCTCTTAATAATACTTTTAATTCTATTTCTTGCCGGATGCAGTTCCGAAGCCAATAAAGTTACAGTTTCTGCAGTGATAAATGATGCTGAGGGGAATCCGCTGCCTTTGTACGGTCTTCAGGTGATTGATGTGAATAAAGCCTGGCTGAGCGAACCTGAATTGTCAGTTACCGGAGAATATGATCGAGCGGCACAAATAAACTTAATAAATGACAAACCGGTAATTTTAAAATTTTCAGCACCCGGTCACCGTCCGGCTTTTACATTTCTGATGCCGGATTTTGATACAATCCATTTTAAAGCATCATTAAAAACCGGAGAAGAACCGGAGGAAATGAATCCTGTGGTTATTGGAAATTTAAACAGTTTTGATGCGCGATCCGGAATTGAGATGGATTTGGATGAAGACGGAATATGGCGAACAAGACTCGAAACTGAACTGGATACCATTCAATACGTGATTTACCTGAATACAATGATTGCACCTCCGGGTAATACCGGAAACATCATAATTAATACTGAATCCAGAGGATTTGAAACCACATTTCTGGCGGAGGTTATACGTACTGAAGGAGAATCAGGTGTAACAGTTGAGTTTAATCCGAATACACTTCCTGAAGGGGAAACTGAGTCAAAAATTGAAATTGTTTCACAGACGACTGAAAACATTAAAGGAGTTTCAGAAATCTCTGCATTGATGTTTGACGAATATATGAACCAGGTTTTTTCTTCTGTTATGCATCATCGCAGTGGAAAACCGGGTATGTATGAGCATAATATGGAACCCTTCTTAGAGGAACTTGAAGAACTGACAGTTCAGTACGATAACAGTGATGTTGCATTTGCTGCAACTTTGGCAAAACTTCGTTTTCCGAATGAGATCGAAATATCAAAAACTGAAGTCTCAAAATTGTTATCGGAAATATCAGCGGAATCTCCACTTTGGATTTTACACCCCACAGTTCTTACAACTGCTTTAGAAAAAACAGGTGTGGAGGAATATGAGAGTCTGGTTCAGGATATTGCAGAACGCAGCCCGTTTCATCAAATCAGGGGAGAGGCGTTATTTAATTTGATCAGATATTACTACAACAATAATATGGAACGTGAATGGCATGCGGCTTTTTCTAAACTGACATCAAATTATCCCAATCATTTTCGCACAACCAGGGCATATGGGGAATATGCTCCTCAGGTTCCGATTGCTGAAGGTATGCCGCTTAAACACGATGAGTTTAATGCTTTGGACGGATCTGACAAGATCAGGCTAAATGAATTGGAAGAGTCATTTCTTCTGATAGATTTTTGGGCAAGCTGGTGTGGGCCGTGCATCGCTGCCATGCCGAAGCTGCATGACCTTAATGATAAAATGGGAGAGGATGATTTTGCAATCGTCAGCATTTCTATTGATGAGAAACGTGAACATGTTCTGTCAGTGCAGGAAGAATGGGAAATGCCGTGGTATAATGCATACGAAAATCCTCATACAGGTGACAAAATAAGAGAATTAGGAATTTTCAGCGTTCCTCGATATTTACTGCTTGGCCCCGATCGCAAAGTTCTTACCCAAAATCAGAATGAGCTGAGAAGGGGAGATCTGGCTGAAGTTATTCGGGGATATATGGAATCGGAAAAGGAATCATCTGACTGATAGTTCACTTTTCATAAGGCTCAAGGTTTTTCTCGATCTGTTTGCGGCGGGTTTCCTGCCAGTTGGGCAGTTTAAGTGAACTTCCCAGCTCTTCTCTGCTTTCATCCACCAGGAAACCGGGTGGTTCGGTTGCCACTTCAAACAAAACTCCGCCCGGCACCCTGAAATAGATCGATTTAAAATATTTACGGTCTTTCACATCGGTAACCGAAATCCCATACTCTTTTTCAATTTCCTCTTTGATTTTCAAAGAGTCTTCAATATTTGCCGTACGGTGTGCCACGTGGTGCACCGTTCCAAGCCCGTTAATGCCCTCAGGCAGGGCATCGGTTTCAAACAATACCAGCGTGTTTCCTGCACCTTTTTCCGTGGTTTCCCATAATGATAATTTACCATCGGCTCCAGTTTCATCATATCCGAAAAACTGAAGAAACCCGCGGATACCTGAGTCCGGCTGAACTGCAAGCATCACATTATGAATTCCGATGATGGCATTTTCTTTGGGGATGTCATCTGCTGCCCAAACCGGCTCACGGTTATCAGAACCATCTTCAAGAATCGATAATTTTAAACCGGAGGGATCTTCGAACAGCAGGTGCGGCCGCCCGAATCGTTTTTCTTCACGGTATGATATCTCTTTCGACCGTAACCTCTCTTTCCAGAAATCAAACGCACCGGACGGAACCGAGAATGCCGTTTCATACACCTGACCG
>SLAU01000122.1 GCA_007126675.1 Balneolaceae bacterium | reverse complement strand
TGGAACGATCTGTGGAGCCGAAGCGTGTTTCTCCCGATGAAATTCTTCGTCAGGCCCGGACGATGAGGAAAAAAGTCAAAGGAAGCGTGTCTGCTGAAGAAATCCAGGATGCCATTGATCATGGCAGGCCCTCCCTACGCTAAAGCTTCGGAGAGACAAGCCGTCCCTTCGCTAAAGCTACGGAAGATAAACATGATTGTTGTCGACACAAACATCCTTACCCACTTTTGGTTACCATCTGATCATACGGAACTTTGCGAGCAGTTATTTCAATGGGATCCGGAATGGGTAGCTCCGGTACTGTGGAAAAGTGAATTCAGGAATGTTGTCATTCTTTACATGAGGAAGAATCTCATCGGTCTTCCAGAAGCAATACAACTAACTGAAAAAGCAGAAAATCAAATGAAAGAACGAGAATTCCATGTAAACTCAGTTCAGGTTTATGGTCTGGCAGAAAATTCTGATTGTTCTTCCTATGACTGTGAATTCATCAGTCTTGCAGAAGAACTGGATATCAAACTGATAACTACGGACAAGCAGATTCTACGTTCATTTCCTGATCGATGTGCTAAGCCATGGGATGTCATTAACTCATAATATCGCCACATAACAATGCGGTTCACGCGTACGAGTTTGCGTTTTGGGACTTTGGAAAATTGGTTGCCTCGCCGCTTAAGCCCTGAGCCGTTATAATTCTCCACAATATCTACAGTTTGAGCTCAAATTTTCGTATATTGCATATATGAAATCAGTTACCAAACAGAAAAATATCGAAACCATTTCCCGTGAGGCCATGAAGTCTCAAAGAGCTTCATTTCGTATTGAAGGAATGAATATCCCAAAGAAAAGAGCTGAACAAATTCGACGTGAAGTGGTTCGGGAGTTTCAAAGCGGTTCTACTTCTTCAAACTCATGGAAAGCCGGATCATTGGTTCATAATTCTTATCTGCTGCTGCCTGCAACGCTGTAATATATTTTGGCATACTTTTCTCGGTAATCTTTTCAAAATTAAAGCGATCGAACCCACACTTTAAAGCAATCAAGTCGGCAAAAAGTCGTGCTGTACGTCCATTTCCCTCCCGGAATTGATGAATAAAAAGAAGTTCAGCATGAAGAGTTGCAACATGATTGATTAATTGCTCATACTCTTCAAATGAGTCTGGTAATGGGTTTAGGAATTCTTTTTCAAATTCCTCAACAGCAGATGGGAGAAATTTAGCGGCAGGAAACATGAACCCACCTTTTGATATATTTACTTGCCGTAACTGTCCAGCAAATTCATATAGATGCTCAAAGGCTGTTTTGTGAATCGATGAAATAAGCTCCCAGTTAAATTTGCTAATATCATCCAGCTCCGATTTGAACTTGATTTCAACTCGTAAAAATCCGCGATATTCTTCTTCTGCGATTTTCCTTGGATCTGTTATTCCGAGCTTATTCGGTAGTATTTCATCTTCTGATTTAGGAGTGTAATACTTCATAGCTCAATGATACTATGAAATCGGGGGAATCGCATAATAACAAGGCATCTCAAGCGGATTTTGCCGGACTTGCCCCATAAAAAAGCTGCTAAACTTGTAGAATATCTGAGTTTTCTTGACTTTAATTGCTGGAAAAGGCAAAACCGCTTAAATCCCAAACCGATATACAGCAATTCCAATCAATTATTGAACAAGAGTTCTGTGTAGAGAAAACCGCTACTTTTGCTTAAATTTTGTTAAATAAATCAGATTCCAAATCAATGAAAGTATCAGATCTTAAGACAAGTGAGCTTGAGCAGGCCTGTAAAGATTATCAGGTTAAGGAGCTCTATGTTTTTGGTTCTGTTGTTTCCGGAGAGATTTCCCAACACAGCGACCTGGATTTTTTAGTGGTTTTCAATAGATCAGGATTTAAAGGTGCATTTGATCAGTACATGGGATTTAAAGAGAGGCTTGAAAAGATCTACGAGAGACCGATTGATTTAATTCATCAAAAAAAATTCCGAAATCCCATATTTGAAGAAGAAGTGCAAAAATCTAAAACACTTCTTTATGCCGCATAGCGCCAGAAAATTATTGCTTGATGTTAGCTTGGGCTGTCAGGAAATCATGGAATTTACCGAGGGAAAATCCTATGAAGAGTTTCAAGAAGATCGATTATTACAACTGGCCATTGAACGAGAATTCGAAATAATAGGCGAAGCCTTATTCCGGTTGGAAAAAGTGGAACCGGATAAACTGGCTGACAGGATACCTGAATTTCGAAAGATCATCGATTTCAGAAATATACTGGCACACGGTTATGATATTATAGACATTGCTGCCATGTGGGATTTCGTGCAAAACCGAGTTCCTGAATTACTGGAGAAGGTTCAGAATTATTGAAAGAAACCTAAACAATGTCATTGCTGCTTTATAACCACCAAACCGTTATACAGCCTAAAACCCTATCCAAATTTTGACAAATAAAATGGAACATGTCAAACTCATACTGATAACTGGTTTAATAATTTTGCTTTCATCATGTGTTGAAGAGCAGAATAACGAGAACAAGTTTGGGAATTTTTCAATGATTCCCACTGAGTATTCAATAGAGATACCAGACAGCTTTAGCGAGAGTTTTATAGGAGGGATAAGAGATATGACAACAGATCTGCAAGGAAACCTGTATCTGGTTGATCATGAGTCAATGGATGTAAAAAAGTTTGACCGCGAAGGAGAAATGACAAATGTATTTGGATTGGGAAAAGGGAGCGGGCCCGGTGAATTTGAAAATCCAATATCTGTGGCTGTTGATTCATCAGGTAATGTTTACGTGGCTGACATGTCAAGTAAGAGAATAAATATTTTCAATTCTGAAAATGAAGTTATTAACCAATTTACAGCAGATTTTGCCCCGGCAAGAATTATCGTGGATGGGAATAAAAGCATTTACTTGATAGGCTTTCCAATGTTTTATGAAGGAGATTTAATTCAAAAGTACGAGCTTAATGATGAAAATATATATCATAAAACAGTTTCATTTGGAAAACGGCCCGAAGGAGTGGATAACAGGTTTTTGGGCAGAGCTGGTAATGTTGATTTACTGACTCTGGATACAAATGGGAATGTATACCACAGCCTCTGGTATCCATACGAAATAAGAAAATATTCACCTGATGGTGAGCTTGTGAATTCTTTTGCCAGAGAAGTTTCTTTTTTTGAAGATCCCGAATACGATTCAAATGGAATAGTTAGATTTACATCGGGCAGCTGGGGTCTTATGCATTTAGATGGAGATACTGTGATTAATCAAATTTTTAAAATAGATGAAAACAGTGAATGGACTTTTTATTACGATGTGATAGATCTAAACCTTGGAGAACATATCGGACAAATATCAGAAGTTGAGGCTAATTTGCCTTTTAATGGACGAATAACGGCCATTGATAAAGAACAAAATATCTTTATTGGCAGAAATTCTCCTGAACTGGATGTTTTTAAATATTCCGTGATATCATTTGTAGAATAAAACAAACTTTGAGTGAAACAGTTGCTAATTAATTATTTACTTAAGTCCTTCCAGTGATACACTAAATCCCGCTTTTAAGATTGTATAACCAGTGTTTCCTGCTGACCTGTTTAGATTACTTGCTAAAAATTAAATTTGATCATCAGGCAGCAGAAACACCAGACCGTTGTGCAAATGTTTTGTGGAGTTGCTAAAAATTTTGAAAAGTAGCACTTTAGTGTCACTATGAAGACAGAACTTGTTACAACACTCAAGCGTCAGGCAACAAAACTCTTAAAGGAGCTCAGAGAGGAAAAAGAGCCGGTATTGATCACAGAGCACGGAAAACCATCTGCTTACCTGGTTGATGTGGATCACTTTGAACAAATTCAAAAGAAGTTAAAATTGTCGGAAGTATTTATAAGTACTCTTAATCACTTCTTTTCTGGAGAATGGAATTAGTAACCCATCCCTACAACCCGTATTGAGTGCAGACGGTTAACATTTATAGCTTTAATTGTTAGAGGCCTCCCCCGCCATACAAATACCGTACCGTTAGTGGACGTTAAAATTGACAAGTCAGATAAGGTTTCAGGTTATCTTTCAATTTATCGCATTTAGTTTAGCATAATGCGTAATTATTATATCCTTCTTTGCTGTATTTTTTGGGTTATTGTTTGTAATCAGTGATATACATCGCAGCCTTATCAGGATTAAACCGAACAATCTGTCTAAAACCGAATCATTCCCGGGAGCCTGGACGTTTCTGTTATTGCAAACCTCCCTGAAACATTCGGCGTGATAAAACCGGGCAGACTTTTGCAGAATCAGGACTTTTTCATAGTCAGTGATCACCCTTCAAATGAATATTCTGAGGTTTATATATTCACAAAACCAGATTTAATCGAACAAACTAAATCTTTCAATTGAGTTTTTTTGAAAGTATTAACTAAAGATGTACTTACACAGAAAATCTGTTTTTAAAAAAACAAAGGCACTGAAAAACAAATGCTTTTCAATGCCTTTGAAATGGTTTACTAAATCTTTGGCCGAATGGTTAGTCCGGCGCGAGCTTACTTATTTAACTATCATCATGGTTTTGCTTAAAACCTGAGTTGGGGTTGTAAGCCTGTAAACATATAGACCGCTGCTTAAGTTTGCGGCATTAACTGTAACAGTATGAGAGCCGGCAGAATGGATACCGTTTAAAACAGATTGTACTCTTTGACCTTGAATATTGAAAATATCCAACTGTACCGGTTGAGCCTCGGGCAGCGTAAATCTAATCTGTGTAATTGGGTTAAACGGATTAGGATAGTTTTGCTCCAGGATAGCTATATTTGGTATTTCGTTTGAATCTGGGTTAAGGGAAACCGGCTCTCCATCTTCGGTCCAACGTGCAATTCCCACGAGATCTTTACCCCCGGCTTCTGTAAAATCACCTACTACAATCAAATCATCACCGCCTTGTTGTATACCTCTGACTCGTGCGTTTACTCCTGAGCTTAGAGGTAGCAGTGTTTCGTTTTCAAAATCTATAGTAGCAATTCTGCCAATTGGTTCGCCACCAAAAGTTGTGAAGTTACCACCAATATAAATATCACCATTAAAGGTGGTTATTTCAGTTATTGTTCCCACAGATCCGTTTATTGGCCTGCTCCACGACTGATTGGAAAGACTATACTCAACAATGTCACCCAGGGTAGTGCCGCCCATGTTTGGGAAGTTGCCTACAACGAAAATACTATCGTCGAGCAAAAGTAAATTTTCGCCGGCCTGGCCCGGAGCAGGGTTTGACATAGCTCCTAAGTACTCCTCCTCACCGGTTCCAGCGTCAATTTTGGCTAATCCATAAGCAGTACCATCCACATTAAATCTGCCTGTTAGATAAAGATTTCCGTCGTGATAAATTCCGCTCGTTGCTCTGCGAGCTGAAAGTGTTTCAACTTCCAGATTTTCAAGGTTTATTGCACCTAAATTGTTTCCGTCATTATTACTAAAAAAACCAACGAAGTAAAGAATTCCATTGTCTGCTTCAAAAAAGTTCTCGACTCCGGCATTATTAGAAGTAATTACATTGTACCTGATAATTTCTTCAAAGCTGTCTTCTTCTAAGTTATAAACAACAACAGCGGGCCTCCAATTTCCTGCCTCAATTCTAAACCGACCGCCTAAAAACAGATTATCATCAATCATATATGTTGCATATATCAAATCTAAACCTGAGCCTTCAGACAGGTTAACTACTTGTTCCCATGCGTCATTGGTAGTATCGTAACTAAATAACCAGGAATCTGCCAAATTAAAAATGCGGTCCTCTGTTGATCCAACGAAATAAACCACATCATCTGCTACCTGTAGATAGCGATGATTATAAATTTCGAAATCAGGTTCAGATGGCATTGCCTGCCAGTCAAATCCATTTGTTATGGCTGATTGCGCATTTGCCGTTAGCGCAATTGCGAATGATGCAAGAATACAAAGTAAAGTAGCGTATGTTTTCATAGTCATTAATGTTGTTTAGGGTAGTTAAAAAAAAGCCAGCAAATCTACTTTATAAATTTATTATATACAACTGTGACCGATTGCTTTATAAAATTTTACAGCCTATGAATTTGAAAAAAATCGATCTTATAAAAGCTTTCTGTAATCTTGCGTACTTTATTCTCAGGAGGCTTGGGAATGTTATTTTTGATAAGATTACTGCTCAGACAGAAAATGATGGTGTAGTATTAATGAATGGAATGGTTGTTAATGCTAGTATTATCAATTCTGTAAACCATCCATACAAGTAACAAAAGCGGGAAGAATTGGTTCAGCTACCCTTGGTAAAATTTGTATACTCACGAAAGTTATGGCAAAGTTAAAGAACCATTGTCTCTGTAATATATAAACCAACTTAAGAATTCAAATCATGCAAAAAAAAGCACCTTTATTGTTGTCCCTGATTTTGGTGTTTGGCTTCATTTCGTCCTGCGCCCAACCGGCGGTAACAAATACTACTCAACCTGCAGATAGGCCGGCAGACTTTATCGAAGAAAATGGAATTTTCCATTTTAATACTGAAAAAGGAACCTATGTACTTCGTTTCTTTTCTAAAGATATTCTCGAAGTGGAGTTTTTCCCTGAAGGCCGGAATAATTCATCTGGGGATGGTTTGCAAATGAGCGAATCAGAACAAAAAGTAAGAGATAAAGTATTGAGGTCTTCACACGCTGTTATTATGGAGTCCATACCCACAGAGGTAAAGGTAAACATGGAAGTGGATGATTTTATTCGCTTAAGCACAGGTGGTATCAAGGTAGTGTATGATAAAAAAGATTCGAGGTTTTCCTTTTATCACAAAGGCCGCAGACTTTTGCAAGAGCACAACGGATTTGTGCAAAACACTGAGGATGATGGGTATCGGGTTGATTTTCGCATAACGAATACAGAAATGCTAATGGGCGGCGGTTCGCGTGCCCTTGGGATGGATCGACGCGGACACAGGCTGGAACTTTACAATCGTGCGCATTATGGTTACGAAACACGCTCCGATTTAATCAATTACACTCTGCCCATGGTACTTTCGTCTCGTCGTTATGCCATTCATTTTGATAATCCTACAACCGGATGGCTCGATCTTGACAGTGAAAATGACGGAACCTTAGGTTTCGAAGCTTTTTCAGGAAGGCAGGCATTTCAAATAATTGCTTCAGATACCTGGGAAGGCATCATTGACAACTATACGCAGCTTACGGGTCGCCAGCCCCTGCCTCCCCGCTGGGCACTGGGCAGTTTTTCCAGCCGTTTTGGATATCGTTCGCAGAAAGAAGTACTAGAAACCATTACAACATACCGTGAGAAAGAAATTCCTGTGGATGCCATCATTATCGACCTTTATTGGTTCGGGCAAGAAGTAAAGGGAACAATGGGAAATTTGAAGTTTGATGATGAAACTTTTCCGGATCCTGCAAGCATGGTCGAACAACTGGAAGACAAAGGTGTAAAAACCGTACTTATTACAGAACCCTTCATTCTTACTACATCCGGCAGATGGGATGAGGCCACAGAATCAGAAGTTCTCGCACATGATAAGCATGGGCAGGTTGCCGTATATGACTTTTTCTTTGGTGAAACCGGCTTAATCAACATTTTAAAACCCGAAGCGCGAGATTGGTTCTGGGGTATTTATAAGCACTTGATGGAAACCTATGGAATCCACGGTTGGTGGGGCGATTTGGGTGAGCCCGAAGTGCATCCTGATTGGGTACGTCACTATGGTAATCTCAAAGCCCGCGAAGTGCATAATATTTATGGGCATAACTGGGCAAAACTGGTTTTTGAGGGTTTTAAGAACGACTTCCCCGGCAAAAGAGCTTTTAATCTGATGCGGGCCGGGTATTCAGGATCACAGCGTTACGGTATCATTCCCTGGACCGGCGATGTAAACCGAACCTGGGGCGGATTAATGCCACAACCAGAAATTTCTCTTCAAATGGGGCTTCAGGGTTTAGCCTATATGCACTCCGACCTTGGCGGCTTTGCGGGCGACCTGGTTGATGATGAGCTTTATGTCCGCTGGATGCAATACGGTGTATTCCAGCCGGTGTATCGTCCTCATGCCCAGGATGATGTGCCATCCGAACCCGTTTTCAGAAGTGAGGAAGCAATGAATTTGTCCAGAAAAGCCATTGAACTTCGCTATCGGCTGATGCCGTACATTTATACGGCGGCTTTTCAAAATTCACAAACCGGGATGCCATTTATGAGGCCACTCTTTTTTGAAGAGCCCGATAACTTTGAAATTCATCGTGTTACCGGAACCTATCTTTTTGGAGACGATATCCTTGTGGCTCCCGTCCTCAGGCAAGGTGAACGCCGGGTTGAGGCCCATATGCCCGCGACTGCTAACTGGTACGACTTTTACACCGGTGAAAAATACAAAGGAGGCAAACAACATTGGGTAACAACACATGAAGACCGCATACCAACCTTTGTACGTGGCGGAGCCGTAGTGCCGCTGGCAGATCTGGTACAATCGACGACAGATTACAGTGTGGAGCATATCACATTGAAATACTTTTTTGATGAAGGAGCATCAGAATACACAACCATGATATATCACGATGACGGACTTACATCGGAATCTTATGAAAATGGATTGTATGAGTTACTGAATATTTCCATTGATACCTCAGTAATCGGAAACCAAAACAATCAGGTAAGCTTTACTTTTGAAACAGACAGAGGGAGCCAATTCGAAGAAGCCGGTTTTTCGGAAATAACTGTGCATGCCAAAAATATCTCAGCTGTCCCTAAATCTGCAGCCATCAACGGAGAGTCTGTATCATTCACCTTTGATGAAGATCGACAAAAAATAGAGTTCGAAACCTTTACACTTTCTGAAGGAGAAAATGAGTTTATGTTTGCATTTTAAAACATCCCACACAGGTTGTAAAAGAATAAGAAGAGAATCTGGTTACACATTCGTCATGGTTGGGGTTACGAATACAGCTTTCAAATATTTGGTCATAAACCTGCAAGCATATGGGATAAATGAGACGGTTGAATATTCAGGCAATCCGCTGAGCCCTCACAATATTAGATTGAATATTATGTATTCGCAATATGATGGGCTATTTTCAATCTATAGTATAGAAAGACTTAGATATGAACCGATCATTTGACCCGATTTTAAAGGGATGTAAAGTACTTGAGCTTGCCGGTGTACTCGCCGGACCGTCAGTCGGCATGTTCCTTGCCGAACTGGGGGCAGACGTTATTAAAGTGGAAAATCCCGCAACCGGCGGAGATGTTACACGTTCGTGGAAATTGCCGATTGAACCTGAAGAAGCCACCGGAAGCAGTTATTTCAATTCCGTGAACTGGGGTAAAAGCTCTCTCTTTATCGATTTAAATACCAAAGAAGGGCGTGAAAAAGTTTACAGGCATATTGAAACAACCGACATTCTCATCACCAGCTATAAACCCGGCGATGCTGAAAAACTGGGTATGACTCCCGAAAAACTCCACTCGATAAACCCCGGGTTGATTTATGCCGCAGTCACCGGATTCGGTACGAATGATAAACGTGCCGCTTACGACGCTTTAATACAGGCTGAGTCCGGATTTATGCACCTGAATCGTCAGCCGGGCGGCGAACCGCTCAAAATGCCCGTGGCTTTGATCGACATCCTTGCGGCACATCACCTGAAAGAGCTGGTGCTGATTGTCTGGATTCAAAAACTAAAAACCGGTGAGGGCTCTTTTGTAGATGTTTCGCTTTTTGAGGCTGCAGTCAGCTCCCTGGCTAACCAAGCCGGAGCCTGGCTTCATGCAGGAGAAGATCCTACGCCACTGGGCAGCGAACACCCGCATATTTTTCCCTATGGCGGAACATTCAAAACTGCAGACGATCGTTTCGTGATTCTTGCCGTTGGAAGCGACCGCCAATTCCAAAAACTTTGCAAGGTGTTAAATATGGAGGAAGTCTCTCAAGATCCACGATTTAAAACCAATCAGCAGCGCTCCGCGAACAGGGATGATCTTCGCCCAATGTTAACCCGGAAATTCCGCCAGGTCAAAAATGCAGCAGATTGCATTGAAAAGCTTCAATCAGAAAGCATTCCCTGCGGTTTGGTAAGTACCGTAAGTGAAGCTGTGGAGGCTTACAGGACTGGGTTCCCGACCCACTCGGATCATTCAATTACCGGAATCCCGACACTTTGCGGGCGAATTAATCGTATTAGGGCAAGCAAGAATTTACAGCGGCCCGAATAGGAATACTGACTGCTAAACAAATTGTGCGACTTTACTTTATGTCCGGAAAAATAAAATGAAAGCAATACTCTTGGAGAAATACGGGGTTCCGGATGATCTTGAGATTGGAGTGGCTGAAAAACCGATTCCGAAGGACGATGAAGTGCTGGTAAGAATTCACTCCGCATCTGTAAATGATTTTGACTGGGGCCTGGTGAGGGGAAAACCTTTTGTGACTCGTCTGTTTTTCGGTTTGATGAAGCCAAAAATTACGATTCCCGGTGTGGACATTTCCGGAGTAATCGAAGAGGTGGGCGGTAATGTGAGTTCTTTTAAAATTGGTGATGAGATCTATTGTGATCTGTCGGAATGCGGTTTTGGCGGATTTGCCGAATACGTTTGCGTGCCTGAAAAAGTAGTTACTAAAAAACCTGCCAATATCAGTTTTAATGATGCCTCTGCCCTGCCGCATGCAGGATTACTTGCTCTCCAGGGCCTTGTGGAGAAAGGAAAGGTGAAATCCGAGCAGAATATCCTGATCAATGGCGCCGGAGGCGGTGTAGGGACGCTTGGAATTCAAATTCTGAAATCATATAACGTAAAGGTAACCGGAGTCGACAGCGGGGGAAAACATGAACTGATGAAATCGCTGGGATATGACCACGTGTTGGATTACAGGAAGGTTGACTTTACCGCTATCGGGGAAAAATATGACCTCATCCTGGATACAAAATCCAACCGTTCCGTTTTTAACTATGTACGTTGCCTAAACAAGAATGGCAGATATATCACAATCGGAGGGTCGATGTACAGATTGCTCGAAGTGGCATTGACAGGCTGGCTGATATCACTATTTACCGGAAAAAAGCTGAGTGTACTCTTTCACAAACCAAATAAAGGTTTGGACCAGATTTCTGAACTTGTGGAAACCGGCCAACTAAAACCTGTTGTTGACCGTCCATACAGGTTTGATAAAATCCCTGAGTTGATTCAATATCTCGGTGAGGGCAGGCATTTGGGTAAGATTGTAGTTGAGATTTACAAATAACGAGGCACAATTTTTTGACCTGACCTAAAAAATGTTATAGTATCTGATTCAGTTCTTTGCAACTGTTGCAGCTGCTGTCTTTTTTATGAAATAAGATATGAATATCACTTTACAATCAACCATAACCTGCCCCAAATGCGGATTCGGGAAAACAGAAACCATGCCGACCGACGCCTGCCAGTTTTTCTATGAGTGTGGGAATTGCGGCGAGGTGCTGAAGCCGAAGCAGGGTGACTGCTGCGTATATTGCAGCTACG
>SLAU01000078.1 GCA_007126675.1 Balneolaceae bacterium | reverse complement strand
TTCTACTTCACCAGCATCATTTTTCTTGTCTGCACAAACTCCCCGGCCTGGATCCGATAAACGTACAAACCGCTGGAAAGGCCGGAGGCATCAAAGGTTACGTTATGGTGCCCGGCAGGCTTACGTTCGTTTACAAGAGTGGCCACACGGCGGCCCAGCAGGTTGTATACTTCGATACTAACCTCACTGTTTACCGGCAGCTGATAGCCGATTACAGTGGATGGGTTGAACGGGTTTGGAAAATTTTGCTCCAGTGAGAATACAACAGGTATTGCTTCGGCCTCAATCGAAGTTGCATCCGGGCAGGTGCCCCATACCGGTTTATTCTCCTCAGTCAGCGGGCTATTTAAGGAAAAACTGCTTGGTTCAAACGGAATATTTTCAACACACCATAATGAGAGATCTTGATTAAAACTGCTTGCACCTTCGAACATAAAACCCATATCCATTGCACTTCTTACACTACTTACATCCCAATTGCCAATATCCTGATTGAAAGATGCTGCCCCCCGAAACATACTCACAATCCTTGTTATATTGCTCACATCCCAATTATCCAAAGGTTGATTAAAGGAACTGGCATCCAAAAACATTGATATCATCCTTGTTACAGTTGAAACATCCCAGTTGCTAATTTGACTGTTAAAGGAGCTTGCCCCCCTGAACATCTCCTCCATATCCCAGACATTAGAAACATTCCAGCTATTCAGATCCTGATCAAAGGAAACGGCACCTCTGAACATATCCTGCATCCATTGTACAGAAGAAACGTTCCAGGCACTAATATCCCCATTAAAAGAAACCGCGTTTTTAAACATATCCCGCATGTTTGTAACAGAGGAAACATCCAACTCGCCAATGTCACCATTAAAGGAAGTGGCACCCCTAAACATACCTTGCATGGTTGTAACGGATGAAACATCCCAGGAATTCAAGTCCCGATCAAAAGAAGTTGCTTCTCTAAACATCGAGCCCATGTTGACAACGGATGAAACATCCCAGTTACTCAAATCCCTGTTAAAGGCGAAGGCAGTCTGAAACATTGAATTCGTACTAGTGACTGATGAAACATCCCAGCTGCTAATATCCTGGTCAAAAATTAACGCAGATCTAAACATACCAGCCATATTAGTAACAGAGGATACATCCCAGTTGCTCAGATCTCCATTGAAGGCGTAGGCGGCCCAAAACATTGAATTCATATTAGTTACAGATGAAACATCCCAGCTGTTTAGATCCTGATTGAAAGCTGATGCGCCATCAAACATCCTGGCCATATCCGTCACAGAAGAAACATTCCAATTGCTTAGGTCTCTGTTAAAGGAGCTGGCATCATAAAACATATATCGCATGCTTGTAAGGTTAGAAACATCCCAACCGCCTATAGCACCGTTAAAGGATCCGGCTTCACGAAACATTGCTTCCACATTGGTTACCGAAGTAATATCCCAGTTGTTAAGATTCTTATTGAAAGCACTTGCCCCCCTGAACATCTCTTCCATATCTGTAACAGAGGAGACATCCCATTCACCAATATCACTGTTAAAGGAGCTGGCACCCCAAAACATATACCTCATAGTTGTAACAGAAGACACATCCCAGGCGGCTATATTTCCGTTGAAATTAATGGCCTCGCGAAACATGAATGTCATATTAGTCACCGAAGAGACATCCCAGCTGTTTAAATCCTGGTTAAATTCACTTGCCCCTCTGAACATACTCCTCATATCCGTGACACTGCTCACATTCCAATTACCAATGGGTTGATTAAAAGAAAATGCATCAACAAACATAAAGGGCATGCTTGTTACATTGCTGACATCCCAATCACCTATGGGCTGATTAAATTCATCAGCCATTCTGAACAAGCTTCTCATATCCGTCACGTTGCTGACATCCCAATTACCAACGGGCTGATTAAAACCTGCAGCCCTGTTAAACATCAATGCCATGGTTGTAACATTACTGACGTCCCAACCGCCAATAGGATGGTTAAAATGAGCATTAGCCTGAAATAGGCCACTCATATCCGTTACATTGCTTACATCCCATCCGCTGATATCCTGGTTAAACGTGTGTGAAGTGCCTGCCTCTATACAATCAAAACATCCGAGCATCCCTTGCATAGTTGTAACATTACTAACGTTCCAATTGCCAATAGGCTGATCAAAGGAGATTGCATCAAAAAACATAAATCTCATTTCTGTCACATTACTCACGTCCCAGCTGCCAATAGGCTGGTTAAAGTTCGTGTTTGCCTGAAACAATGTTGACATGTCTGTTACATTACTGACATCCCATCCGCTGATATCCTGATTAAACGTATGTGAAGTGCCTGCCTCTATGCAATCAAAACATCCGAGCATCCCTTGCATAATTGTAACATTACTAACGTCCCAATTGCCAATAGGCTGATCAAAGGAAGTGGCATCAAAAAACATCAAGCTCATATCCGTCACATTGCTTACATCCCAATCTCCTATGGGTTGATTAAATTCACTTGCTCTTCTAAACATATTATTCATATCCGTCACACTGCTCACATCCCAGTGGGTGATATCTTCATTAAATGCCCCCGAGGCAAACAGTTTTTTGGATTTTTTTTTCGGAACCCAAAAATCATCCTGCCGTACTAAAATGGCTTCTTGTGCGCCAGGCCCTTCGTACAATTCTTGTGATATAGTAACAGCTGCGTTTTCCTTTGATCTTTCTTTTGCCGCTGATGCAAACAACCAGCTCATATCCGTAATCCCGCTTGTACATGTAGTTGCAGCATTTTCCGGTGTTATCTGATCACGGCTTCGCTTGGTGTACGTTACCCCATTCACCTCGCCGGTATCGCCCACTTCGGCGTTTTCACATTTTACGGTTACGCCGTTTTCGTGCAGATAAAAGTCCTGGGCGGCCAAAGAGGCGGAAATCAGGAAAAAGAGAGTAATTGCGAGTATTAGTTTTTTCATGGCATTTGTGGTTGGTGGTTAAATTTCGGAAAGAGTTTTTTAAAAGCTGACGGCTGTCGCTCATAGGCAGGTCACCGTCTTAATTCTATTTCACCAGCATCAT
>SLAU01000347.1 GCA_007126675.1 Balneolaceae bacterium | reverse complement strand
TGAACCCTGAACCCTGAACTATGTGCGGACGATACGTTTTAAAATCATCACTTCAGCAATTGGTGGATCAGTATGGTGCTGTTCCGGATGAGGTGTTTGCCATTGAGCCGAATTACAATGTGGCGCCCTCGTTGCATATGCCGGTGATCCTGGAAAAGGAGGGAGAGCGAAAGCTGGATCGCTACCGGTGGGGACTGGTGCCGTTTTGGGCAGATGATGTAAACACCGGCTATTCGATGATTAATGCACGGGCCGAATCGCTGGCTCAAAAGCGGTCGTTCAGCAAGCCGTTTAAGTCGCAGCGGTGCATTGTGCCGGTAAACGGGTTTTATGAATGGAAGAGAGCGGGCTCTTCAAAAATTCCTCACTATATCACCAGCAAAAGTTCTCCGCTGATGCATTTTGCGGGGTTGTATGAACAGTGGGAAAGCCCGGAAGGCGAAACCGTAAACAGCTACACCATCATCACCACCGAAGCCAACAAGCCGGTGAGCGAGCTCCATGACAGAATGCCGGCGATGCTCCTTCCCGAAGAGTTTACCGACTGGCTTGATCCGGAAAACCGGGATACCGGCGCGCTGCAGGATCTGCTGCGTCCCTGGCCGGATGATGATATCGAATACTATCGCGTATCCACCGATGTGAATAACGTTCGCAATAATGGTGAACAGCTTCTTGAACCCTACAGAGATCTTTTTTCGTAAAATACACTAAACTGTTCAATTTACTCTAAATAGTTTTTCTGTTCATTTTGTCTTGAAACAAAACGAACCAAAAATTCAAGCCTGCCTGCGCTAAAGCTTCGGAAGGCAGGGCGGCGAAATAATTGACGGCGGTCACGGAATCTCTGCTACCTTTTATCAATGGTCCATCACACTTAAAGCACATTAAACAGCTCCGAACCGCTCATCTTTTGAACGCGTAGCGATATGATAAAAGGTCTCCGCAGATCTTCCGGTTCCCTCTATCCGTCAATTCTTTCGAGGCCAATGACACACCGCTAACTATCAAATTACATAATCGTATCAAAATCGAAAGCTTATTACATGGGTAATGCCAGCCTTTAAGGGGTAATGGGAGAGGAATTCTTATGTCTCAGAGCTAAGGTCAGGATGATACAGGGGGGAGGCTTTTAATTTTTTCCGGTATAGAGAGTAGGGGAATTAAAACACTTCAAATTAAATCACTTATTGATATATGTAAAATATATGTGTAAACTGTTTCTCCAGAAATGAGAAGGAGCAGTATGAGCGACGAAAAATTTCCCCCGGTAAACGTGTTAAATGTGATACGCGGATTTCATAAATCGAAATTGCCGCATCATATCACTCCGTTCCGGTTTGAGATGCGCAATGGCGATACGCACCAAATCAAACAGATCCGCCAGGTTCACCGCGAGCGGGTAGGTAAAAGTTATCACTACCACTTTGTGGTGCTCACCAAAGAAGATCGCTACTTTCACCTGATTTTTGACAGCGGCCCGCTCATCTGGCGAATGGTACAGGAGGTGGATGAGGAGCTGCTGTTTTCGTGAGGTGGGGTGTATGTAGCGGATATTCCGCATTAGATACTATAACATTTCATATAGGGCTGTTTACAAGTACATAGCTCAAGAAGGTTAAGAGAAATCTTCAATCGAAGGTTTGAAATAGTTTCAATAAATAGATCTATAATCAATTTTTATATACTATATTAAACTATTCGTGAGTGTTGGGAGTTTGAAATAGTTTCAGTAAATTGACTTATAATCAATTATTTTACACTAAAATAAACTAATGACTGCCGCCCAAAGAAATATAAAACTCAAAAAACTGCTTTCAGAGTGGACAGATGGAGTGGTATATACTTCACCCTGGCTGACGGATGAAGGGTACACTCCGGATATGCTTTATGGCTATAAGAAAAGCAACTGGGTGAAGTCGATAGGCAGGGGCGCCTACGTAAAAGCTCAAGACGAACCTGTATGGGAGGGGGCGGTACATGCACTGCAGGAGCAGCTTAATTATTCCATACATGTTGGTGGAGAGACGGCATTGGAGCTGCAAGGTATTCGTCATAACGTAAGTCCGCATTTGAACCAATGTCATCTATATACCCCTTCAAAAAGAAAGCTCCCGGCCTGGTTTGCTTCTTATGATTGGGGCGTTGAGATAAAGTTGCACATATCTACACTGTTTGACGGGAAAAATCTTGGAATAAAATCAATAGATTCAAAAAACGGGATATTCATATTTGTGGCTGAACCGGAACGTGCGATACTGGAGTTGCTGTCTCATGTAAATTCAAAGCCGAGGTTTTTAAAAGTATGGCACCTGATAGAGGGGATGATGACATTGAGGCCCAGCTTGGTTCAGGATCTTTTAAAGGACTGCAAATCTGTGAAAGTAAAACGTTTATTTCTGTTCATGGCGGAGGCCCATGAGTTACCCTGGTACGAAAAATTAAAAATCAGTGAAATAGATCTCGGTTCAGGAAAAAGAACGATCGTTAAAAATGGGAAATTGAATAATAAATTTAAGATAACCGTACCTGAGGAGTTGGTAGAAGAAAGATGAATATAAGAGAGACTCTTTATTTAAATAGTATTAGATAAATCAGATATTAGTTTAAAGTTTTTCAAAAGCTTTTTTCCATTGGTTTTTATCTAACCGATCTGAATAACCTTTACCAATAATAAAAAATCTAACGGTTGCATCTCCTAAATAATCAGGATCTACTATTATCCCACCAATTTCATCCTCCATTTTAAACGATACTTCTTTTTTTTCTTTGCTATTTTCGAGCGCATCAAAAATAAGATCTCTCAAATCAGTTAAGGTTTCTTCATTGTGGAGTATTAATTCGACATCCTGGTAAAGAGAAACTGTTTCTTCACCGTAACGTGCTTTAAAATTTTTATACATGATTTTATAATTAGATTCTTCTCCCTTAGTTACTTTTGTAATGTTTAATATCATTCCTCTATTCTGATGCATAACTTTACCTATTTCTATTTCAGAAAAGGAATCTAAAACCTCAATTTGTGCATAAATAGAAGTGAAAGAAAAGTTAATTACGAAAAAAAGTGCTA
>SLAU01000375.1 GCA_007126675.1 Balneolaceae bacterium | reverse complement strand
TCGTGTTGTTCAGAACGGTGCCAAAGTAGTTGTTGAGCTCATCTTTTGATATGGATTCCCCCTTCATCTGAATGGTTTCAAGGTACCCCTGGATAGAAGCGATGGGGCTTCGCAGGTCATGCGAAATATTTGCCACCAGTTCGCGCCGAAGCCGGTCCGTTTTTTGGATTTCTTTCATGTTATCAACGAGTGTATCTGCCATCCGGTTAAAGCAAACAGAGAGATCTGAAAGCTCGTCGTTGCCTACAATGCTGATTCTTCCGTTCAGCTGTCCGCGCTCAAATTCAGTAACGGTTCTTTTAATTTTCTTCAACCGTTTGCTGAGGTTTGAAAAAATAAAAAGGCCTGTAAACAGGCTGATTAGCAAAACAACCCCAAGCAGCATCAGTGTACCGCGTACAATGTAGCTGTCGGTGATCATTGCCGCAGCTTCGGAGAACTGTTCCCCTTCAAGCACTACATAAATGTAGCAATTCTCGCTATCGATGACCTGTACATTCGCAGCACTAAACGGTTTTTTAAAATCAGGGTTAATGGGGTCGCTGGCAAGGATCGGCAGAGGATCACCATTTATAAATTTATCAAGAGGTTCAGTATCAATCACAACATTCTCCAGCACTACTCTTTCTCTGCCGACGGGAACAAGGCTTTTTACATAGCCGGTACTGCTAAGCAGATAAAAATCGAACTGGGGATTCCGGCCGCTCAACTCAGTCAGCTTTTCTTCAATCGCATCCTGGTCAAAGGTTTCGTAAAGCATTGGCTGAAATTCTTTTGCAAGAACCGATGCTATATCTTTGTTTGTGCTCTGTATCGCTTCCTGGGCAATTTCTGAAGAAGCTTTCATGGTAATAAAACCAACTAACAGTCCAAATAGAAGAAGAATTGCTGAAAATATGATCGCTATTTTGAGATAAAAACTACGCATGTTGCCGGCTCTCCTCATTATCTGCAAATCGGTACCCCAAACCCCAAACCGTACGGATATAATGCGGTTCAGAGGGATCTTCCTCAATCTTGCTTCGCAGGCGGTTAATGTGTGAATTTACAGTATGGCTGTAGCCATCGTAGCTGTATCCCCAAACGGTATTCAGAAGCTCCTCACGGCTGTAAGCTTTTCCGGGATTTTTGAAAAAAAGCAGCAGCAGGTCATATTCTTTACTGGTCAGGTCAATTGTTTCGCTGCCAAGAGTAACTTTTCGCTTAGCCGTATCAACGCGCAGCTCATCAAATTCAAGAATTATATCACCCTCTTTTTCTTCCTCGTGGTTTAGGTCGGCCCGCCGGAACATCGCCTTAACCCGGGCCAGGAACTCACGGATGCTGAACGGTTTGGTCATATAATCATCTGCGCCAAGTTCAAGCCCAAGCACTTTATCCACTTCCTCGGCTTTAGCCGTAAGCATCAGGATGGGGATGGCTGGATCTTCTTTACGTATTTTCTTACAAACGTCAAATCCGTCCATTTTTGGGAGCATCACATCCAATACAATCAGATCAGGACTTTGTGTGTGGAATGTATCTACTGCAGATAAACCATTTTCAGCCGTATGAACGGTGTATCCCTGGTCGGTTAGATTAATTTTCAGAAGATTAAGAAGATCTTTGTTGTCTTCTACTACAAGTATTGAGTGATTCTGGTTTGACATAGGATTCCAAATTCTTTGGCATTACACCATAATAAGGTCTGGGTAACAGATTTGGAAATCATCACACTTTCATAACAAAAAAATGTACTGTAATCGGGAGAATTAGCCATTTTTAGTTCAAAAAAATCTTTGAGGCGATCAAGCTCGCAGCTCTAACAGTTCACAAATCTTATCAAACCTGTGGCGCTGGAATAAATAGATGACAAATAATAGTGCCATAATTGCTGCTACAAAAATTAGTTCGTTTGAAGACCGGATCAACAGAAACATAAATACTGGAAGAAGCAAAGCGTACCAATTTATTATGCCCGTTAACTGTACATTTCTCCCATTCTTATCCACGTGAATAAGGCCCCTCATAACCGGCAGGTAATCCAGCCAGTAGAGGCCGTACATCTTTTCGCGAAATGCAATTTCCTTTAAAGATATTGCTCTGAAAATAAACGGTCGGGCTGCTCCCGGCCTCTGGTTTCTTTCCAGTTCATCAGCCAAACCTGTCCTTAATTTTTTGATATTGATTGTTCGCCGGTAAACCGGCACACCAAATCGAAAGTAAGCTCCGGCCCAGAATGCTGATATGATAAATTCGCTGAGTGTAACGGCTATAATCAGATATAAAAAGAATTCTTCCATTCGGGTTAAAATTTTTTATACAGCTATTAATGGAACAAGCGAAATTTAAAACACAGAGTATTCACCCTTATCTCAAAAGTTGAAGCTTATTCCGATTGAAAATCCGCGAAATTTTTGTGAGGCTTCAAGGTCTCCCAACAGCAGATCAAACAAATCATCGAATTCACCATTTGTATCCCCAACATCATCCAGTAGTGAATCGATATCAGTAAGGTTTCTGAGTCCTAAATCATATCGCAAATCAATTGTAAACTTTTCAAAACCAATACTTCCACCGAAGATGATTCCCGCATTGATGGTTCTGATAAAATCATCTGCTTCATCGTCAATTTGCTCGCCTGTTGAAGAGCTGATACGAAATCGGTAACCGGCATACGGCCCGGCATAAATGGAGGGAACAACATTTCTGTCCGTATCAAAATTGAATTTCAATAAAACCGGTATATCAACATAGTGATAAGTTATTGATTCATCCTCAAAATCATCATCATCAAAATCAAAATTATCCTCAATAAATCCGTCTGAAGAGATACCTCTTTGGACATATAGCAGTTCGGTCTGGATTGATGATCTCCTGCTTATTGGAATATCAATAGTTAAACCACCAAATAATCCAAGTTTAGATCCGGATGTTCCGGAAAAATTTCCAAAAAACCCGCTTGAAACTTCCGCCTTAACTTTAAAAGAATTGACGCCTAATTTAAGTCCAAACTGCGGCTTGGTATTACTGCTTTGCACACTCTCCTGATCATTACTTTGAGCTGCCGAAGGGTTGTAATGAATAATGTT
>SLAU01000057.1 GCA_007126675.1 Balneolaceae bacterium | reverse complement strand
CGGTTTATAACTCCATCGGCCAGCGAGTGGCAACCCTTGTAAGCGAATCACAAAGCGCAGGAAGGTATGAGGTAAGCTTTGATGCCTCCGGCCTGTCGAGCGGATTGTACCTCTACCGGCTGCAAACCGGCTCATTCACCAAAACCCGGCAGATGATGCTTGTGAAGTAAATTTCTTAATAGGATACTATTAAACCTGATGGACGATGAAACAACAATCATCGTCCATCTTTGTTTATAAGAATAGGCTTCTTCATCATAAATTTACTTATGAACTGCACCTTCAATCACAATCCTTACAAATCAGCAAGTACTTCCTGAGCATTGAACCCAGAAAATATGAAAGCACAAATCAATACTGAAAAAGGCAGCATGATCGCCGAATTGTACCACGATGACGCCCCCGGAAACGTTGAAAACTTTGTGAAACTATCGGAAGAGGGATTTTATGACGGACTTACCTTTCACCGTGTGATTCCTGATTTCGTAATACAGGGTGGCTGTCCGAAGGGTGACGGATCAGGCGGACCCGGTTATACTATCGATTGCGAACTGGATGGTGATAAACAGTATCATGAACGCGGAGTTCTGTCAATGGCACATGCCGGGCGAAACACCGGTGGTTCACAGTTTTTTATCTGCCATAACCGCGATAATACCGCACATCTGGATGGTAATCACACCGTATTTGGAAAAGTTATTGAGGGGCTGGATGTAATAGACCAGATCCGTGCCGGCGATAAAATCGTCGAAATCAAAATAAACGAAGATTAACAGCTTACCGGCTGAAACTTAATCAGTACGGTTCAAGGTCGAATTCGAACATTTCTTTACTTCAATTGGTTGTTTAGAGTAAACATAGCTAACATTCATAAAAACTGTTTACCATGTCAGACCAAAAAGAAATAAAAAAGAAAACTCATCTGAATGAAGAAGAGCTGAATCACTTCAAATCCAAGCTTCTTGAACTAAAAGAAAAAGAAGAGAAGGAAATTGAAGATCTGAAACAATCTGCAGAGAATATCAATGAAGATGCTGATGATGTTCAATCCGGTAAAGCCCATCATCCGGCTGATGCTGCTACAGACGATCAGCTGAAAAAGTCTTCTTATCTGATGATTGAAAAGAAAAAGGAGAAACTCGAGAAGATAATTGTGGCGCTCGATCGTATTACGGCAGAAACATATGGTATCTGCATGGCCACAGGCAAACCAATTCAAAAAGAGCGGCTCGAGGCAATTCCCTACGCAATGCACAGTGTGGAAGCAGCCGGATAACCGGCTGGCCTTTATTCTGATTCATTCAAAATATTACGTTACTGCTCAGAAAAACCGGCATACAGATCCACCCTTTCTTTGAGCTTGCTCTCTTCAAGCTCAAGATTGTATCCGTACTCGCCGAGCAGTACAAGTCCTTCCTCCTGGTATCCCAGCATTACGGAAGGCAAAACCTCCCAGTAAATCCCAAACAGATGCCGGATTGTGGGTAAAGCGGCAAATCCGTGATCGGTTGTAAATCTCATAATTATGGAGTCATCGAGCCGTTCCACAACGGTTTGCACGTTGTAGATATCTGCGAGGCGTGTAGCAGTTTCAAGGGGAAAATCTTTGATTATACCTGTGGTAAGTGCCATCTGGTAGGCCGACGATCTGAGCATCGGCGGCTGGGCTCCCTGCCATCCGCTTAACTGGTGTCCATACATCCCCTCGACTTTTGCAGGATCTTCAGCTACAATGCTATCGATCCGGGCAATAATTCTGTCATAATATGCAAAGTTGGCTACAACCTGCTGATGGTTAAAGGTCATTTCAGCTGCGATGTTTTCGAGCACACCGGCTGCAATTCGCTGATTATTACGGTTTTCCCGCCACTCATTCACCATAAACCCGATCAATACACCAACTACAATTGCAAAAACCTCAAGGATAATGAGCAGAGATGTGGAGATATTGCTGCCCCCAAACAGGCGAGACCTCTTTTTGTATTTTAACATAAAGCAGGTATTTCAAAATTGAATTTACAGAATTACGCTGATTTTAAATTGAGTTGCAACAACGGATTCTCAGAGAACCCATGAATTCGCTTATCCTTCAATTTAATACCCAAAACCTTCGCGTTACTTGGCGAACTTGGCGGTTACAAATACTCTGAGCCAAGAAGTGGTATTTCACTTAAGATAGATCGAAACACAATTCAATGATCAGCAAACAATCATCATCCGGAGAAGAATAACCGCAAAGATCGCCAAGAGGCGCCAAGTTTATCTATTACAATTTTATTGCTATTCACACCCTTTGCGATCCTTGGCGGACTTGGCGGTTACAAATACTCTGAGCCAAAAATATGGCACTTCACTTAAGATAGATCGAAACATACTCCAATAACCAGGAAACAATCATCATCCGGAGAAGGTTAACCGCAGAGGCGCTGGGAGGCGCGGTGGATTATTTACCATTCTGCGCATCTCTACGCCTCCGCGGTTAATTTTAAGAGTATCGCATGTAAATTGTTTTTGATCATTACTTCATGAAATGTTTACTCAAACCCTCTATCTTCACTGGTCTTTAATTCCGGCACTCTGATGAATAAACCTGCACTGGCAACTGTTTTTTTAGTGGTGATGATCGACCTTCTCGGTTTCGGGATCGTACTGCCCCTACTGCCTTTTTATGCGCAGGAATTTGCTGCCTCCGCGGTGATGATCGGGCTGCTTTACAGTGTCTATTCATTTATGCAGCTGATCTTCTCCCCGATTTGGGGAAGTTTATCCGATCGAATTGGACGACGCCCCATTATGCTGCTCAGTACGTTTGGGGCAGTACTGGCCTACATCATCTTTGGCCTGGCAGAGTCGCTGGGTGTGCTTTTCTTTTCGCGGATTGTTGCCGGCGTGATGGGCGGAAATATCTCCACGGCACAGGCCTACATTGCAGATGTTACCGATGCCGAAAACCGTGCGCGTGGCATGGGGTTGATTGGCGCCGCCTTCGGAATCGGGTTTGTGGTAGGCCCCGCATCAGCTACTTTGTTAATTCACCCTTCCTTTCATGATTTTGTGGCCGGCATTGGATTT
>SLAU01000240.1 GCA_007126675.1 Balneolaceae bacterium | reverse complement strand
TTTTATAAAGGTGAATCAAACCTCAAAAACCTGGACTCACCGGCAATTCACAGACGCGATTTGAAATACATCCGCTCTAATGAAGAACGAGAAGCTGATGATGAGCTTCCCGATGCACGTGAAATACGCCGCGAAGCCAGTAATAACTCTACGTTGCTGAATAACCGTGAAGAAAAAATCGATAAAAGCGATACTGATCAGCCGGCTTTCCTGCGAAAAATCATGGATTAAACGCTGATTTGCTATATGGAGATTGCTTTCTAAGAACATATAGGTAGGTAAGCTATGCCTGCACTATAGATTGCTAAATCATAAAGGAGTTCCTTTGAACGGGGGCTCCTTTTTTTTTGATCGACTTTCGGCTGTCAGCTATCAGCTAAGACCTGACAGGTTTTTGAAACCTGTCAGGTCTGGGCATCATCTCGTCACGGCGCTCCGCTCCGTGACGAAACCACCGGCAGCTCCGCTGCCATTTAAGCTGATAGCTGACAGCCGAAAGCTCACATCATACCGGCTCAGCAACCGCTTTCCGTATCGCCGGTGCAACTTCTGTTGCAAACAGTTCGATAGAACGCATCAGTTTTTCATGCGGAATACTGCCCACACTCATCTGAAGAAGAAACCGGGTGTGGCCAAATATTTCGTGCTGATATAGGATTTTATCAATAACCTGCTGCGGGCTACCCACAAAATTTGCACCCTGAAGTGTTGTTGATGCATCAAACTGTTGACGGCTCATCGGTGACCAGCCGCGCTCTTTTCCGATCTTGTCCATCTGGCTTTTAAATGCCGGAAATGCTATATCGGATGCCTCTTGTGATGTATCGGAAATGAAGCCATGCGAATTTATACTGAGCGGCGGAACTTCATGACCATTCTCTCTGGCAGCATGTGCATGAATATCTGCAAACTGTTTAAACTGCGCCGGATATCCTCCGATAATTGCAAGCGCCATCGGTAAGCCGAGCATTCCCGTCTGATAAGCAGACTCAGGCGAGCCGCCAACTGCTCTCCAAACCGGTATCGGTTTTTGTATCGGCTGAGGGTACACTCCTCTGTTTTCTATGGATGGCGTGTGTTTTCCCTTCCAGGAAATCACTTCATTTTCACGAAGTTTGAGCAGCAGTTGCAACTTCTCAGAAAAAAGTTCTTCATAGTCTTGCAAGCTGTATCCGAACAGCGGAAAGGATTCAATAAAAGACCCGCGGCCTACCATAATTTCTGCACGGCCGCCCGATAGTAAATCGAGCGTTGAATACTGCTGATAGACCCGAACCGGATCTTCTGAGCCTAACACCGTAACCGCACTCGATAAGCGAATATTCGTTGTTCGCGCTGCTATTGCAGATAAAATGACTGATGGAGCCGAAGATACATACTCCTCCCGATGATGTTCACCAATCGCAAAAACGTCCAGCCCTGCCTGATCAGCAAGTTCTGCTTCTTCCATTAAATTTTGCAGCCGCTCCGATGGATGAAGTTTTTTTCCTGTATCACTCAGAGCTGTATTTTCAACAAATGTGTATATGCCTAATTCCATTTTTTTCTTATCTAAATTTTTCACCTGAACTCGAAGATAGAATGCTTAAAAGTGTTCTCCGTCGGCTGAATAAGAACAATGAGGAATCAATCTTGTGATTATTAGTAAAATCAACACTCAGAGAATCATCCCCCTAGTCACGCCACGGGCGTGACTTTCCCCCTTCAAAGGGGGACTATTTAAATTTGCGCACTTATCACGAACTCAGATTTTTAAATATATAGCAGAAGATACGGATTTTTAGTTTAACATTAAACTATATACTTGACGGATCAAATATTTAAAAGAGAGAATGAATCGTATAATCTCTATCTTTTCATAATTGAAATCCATCAACTCAAATACAGAATATGTCAAGCAATCCTAAAGTTGGACTGGTTATGGGCAGTGACAGCGACTGGCCAACGATGAAAGAAGCAGCTGAAATTCTTGATAAGTTTGGAGTTCCATATGAAAAGCAGGTAGTGAGTGCACACCGAACTCCGGATTTAATGGCTGAATATGGAATTACTGCCCGGGAACGCGGCCTGAAAATTATTATAGCTGGAGCCGGAGGGGCTGCGCACCTGCCGGGCATGCTGGCTTCTTACACTACCCTGCCGGTAATTGGGGTTCCTGTTCAAACTTCAGCACTTGGCGGCGTTGACAGCCTCTACTCTATCGTGCAAATGCCAAACGGTGTGCCTGTGGCAACCGTTGCAATCGGGAAAGCCCAAAATGCAGCGTTACTTGCAATCAGGATGTTAAGCATAACCAGTGAATCACTGGAAGAGAAGCTGGATGCCTATCACATGAAAATGGCAGATGAATCGATCGACAAAACCAAAAATTTGAAATAACTCGATGGATAAAAAGGTTGGCCTCATAATCGTTTTTTTCCTTGCAATATTTATTGCAATCCGGCTGAGTATCGCATTTAATTACATGAACTCTGAAGAGAGTGAAGCCTACCCTGCCGAACTGCCGGTTTCATACAGTGGTTACTTACCATGCGCTGATTGCCCCGGAATTTCGTACAACCTTGAGATTGATAAGGGTCGATTTACCGAAACCAGGTTTTATGAAGACCGCAGCGATGAGCCATTTGTGAAATCCGGAAAATGGAGAATTAATGATGATACACTTACCATCTACAAGGATGATGAAGACTTTAAGAAGCAATTTATCATAGACCATCCTGAACTTACACTATTAGACCAGGACGGAAATATAATTACCGGAGAAACCCGCGATATGTACAGGTTGAGTTATAATCCTGAAGAAGAGTCCATTCGAAATCATCACAAAAGCCTGAAAGAGGAAGGATATATTTTTACGGCATCCGGCAACGAACCGTTTTGGAATGTACGGCTGAACAAAGATCACCAACTGAGCTTACGAACACCCGGGGAGCCTGAGAGAGTTTTTGAATCAGATCTTACCAGAGAAAATGGTGAAGCATCTATAAAGTCGGATGAATTAACGGTAAAAATCAGCCCGCTAAAATGCCGCGATACGATGAGCGGATTTTTATTCTCTCACACGGTTGAAGTGA
>SLAU01000170.1 GCA_007126675.1 Balneolaceae bacterium | reverse complement strand
TATTTTTTCATTAAACTGTCTGTATTAAGGAGTGCTATAATCAAAGAATTAAAAAGAGATAAAAGATAACAGGAGTAAAAGCTTCAGACTATCAAAATCTGTAATATTTAAACCAAAACTATTATTTAAGCTGATGAAAAAACTAACCGGTTATATACTTGGAATCGGCGGCCTGATAGGCGTCATCTATTTTAGCTACAGATACTATCAGGAAACAGAGTCATTTAGTTTGTTTGGTGCAGATGTAACTGTTTCATCCGGAGATTTACTGCCTATACTTATTTCTGTTGTTGTATTATTAGTTGGTGCTCTGTTGATCCGAAACAAAAGATGATTCAAAAAATCAGAAAATCGCTGTCGTATCTGCTCCCGATCATGGCAATTGTTCTGATTATTGGACTCATATTATCACGCATTTACAGCCCCGAACCGAGTCCTCCAACACCTGAAATAACAATCTCCGCTGACGAAGCGTCAGAGTACGCTGGAACAGTTGCTGAAGTGTGTGGCAGGGTAGAGTCGGCAAATTATCTCCCTCAGGTTGGCGGGCAGCCCACGTTTCTCAACTTTGGGCAGCCGCACCCTAATCAATTATTCACTGCTGTGATCTGGGGAGATAAGCGCAGACTTTGGCGAACTCCGCCTGAAGAAGCTTATCTGCATCAAAATATATGTGTAAGCGGTCGGATTCAAATGCATGAGGGCACACCTCAAATAGAAGTGGAGTACAGAGAGCAGATAAGCCCCTGACCCAGCGATAAAAGTAAAACAGAGAAGTTTCTTTTTAAAAATCCTTTTAGAGGCTTATTTTTATTAAGAGATGTAAGCGCTTACTAAAATATTCATTATGCTCAAGAAACTACTTTATCTATTATCAGTACTGATTATTACTCAGGTTATGAGTGTTGATTCAGTTCATGCTCAGTCAAATTCAGAAAACTATTCAGATTCACCACCCATCTACATAGCCTTTCACTGGCACATGCACCAGCCAATCTACTGGCCATACGAGTCGGTAGTAGAAACGGAAGAGCGCGGAGCGTACAGTTTTTCATTGCAGGAAGTGCATACCTCACGCACAGGCCCATATACGAACTGGCCCTCAAATGCGGTTCAGATGGGAATTGATGCCGATATGCCACACTTTGGAGCGCAGGTCAGCTTCTCAGGATCGCTGATCGAAAACCTGGAAGCCGCACGCGAAGCGGGCTGGGGATTTCAAAACTGGACAAATCCCTGGAACAGCGCCATCAATCAAACCACGGAACTTGGCAACCCGCGGCTGCAGATGACCGGCTTTGGGTACCACCATCCGCTGATGCCGTTTATTGATAAAAACGACATTCGCCGGCAGGTGCAGTGGCATAAAGAAATCATGGGCGAATATTTTGACGGCGAGTATGCGAAAGGAATTTTTCCGCCCGAAACGGCCTTTTCACCTCGCATCATCCCCGCGCTGGTGGAAGAAGGATTTGAATGGGTGCTTGTTGATAACCTCCATTTTGAAAGGGCTTCGGCCGGAGCACCGCTTAGCGACGAAAGCGGCGTGCTGCAGCCAAATAGGGCGGATGTCCGGAATCCAAATCCTGGCGATTGGAACCAGCTGAACGGCCTGTGGGCTCCTACACCGGTGTCGATGCAGTGGGCACACCAGCCGCGCTATGTAAGCTATACCGATCCCGATTCCGGCGAAAAGCATAAAATGATTGCTGTTCCCGCATCACGCTATCTCGGCGAGGAAGATGGAAGGGGAGGCTTCGGTGCTTTACAGTATGAGCATGTGATGAGCCAATTTGAATCATACAACACCGATCCCAACCAGCCGATTTTGCTTGTACTTCACCACGACGGAGACAACCACGGCGGCGGAAGTGAAGCGTATTACAACCATAATTTTCAGAATATGGTGAACTGGCTGCAGGACAATCCTGACCGGTTTGTGGTAACCACTATTCAAGATTATCTGGACAAATATCCGCCCGACCCTAATGACATTATTCACGTGCAGGATGGAAGCTGGCTGGGTGCCGACGGGGGTGATCCGCAATTCAAAAAGTGGATGGCCGATCCATACGATTTCCCGGGTGCTGACGAACCCTACAGCCCGGATCGTAACAGTTACAGCATCATGATTGCCGCAAAAAATGTTGTTGAAACCGCAGAACAGATAAACTCTGCTCATCCCGACACAGAACGCGCTTGGGAATTTTTGCTAAACGGCCAGGCCTCCGATTACTGGTACTGGACCGGAACAGAGGTCTGGGATTCTAACCCGGCACGAGCTGCCAACCAGGCGATTGAAAAAGCGGAATCGGTTGCAAACTCAGGAGCGGATCAAACCGGACCATCTATCTTTTTGCCGCAGCGTACACCTTACAATCCAGGCAGTATTGAGTGGTTTGGACAGGGTCCGATGCCTTCCGATTTTGAAGTCTGGACCTATGTGTACGATATCAGCGGACTGGAAAGTGTGAACCTGAAGTATCGTATTTCCGAATCGGACCAGGTTACAGATGATAATATGACATACGCCGGCGGACCCTCAACCGGGGATTGGGAATCTGTTGAAATGAGTGGTAAGCTGATTACATCGATCACCGATCCGTTTCCGCTTCGGCAGGCAAAAGAATACCGGGCTGAAATTGCCGGACTCGAAAATGTGATGGTTGATTATTACGTGGAAGCAACCGATACGGAAGGTAATACATCCCGATCGGTAATTCAGCATGTTTGGGTGGGTGATGAAACCGGAAGCGGGGTTGACGGACCCATTACCTGGGAGCCAACGGAGCCGGCTATTGACGACCTGATTACCATCACCATTGAAAACGCACATACCGGTGCAAATCTTCACTGGGGTGTGAACGACTGGAACGAACCGATTGAGGAATATTGGCCATCAGGTTCATTTCTTTTCGAGGGAAGCGGTCCGGCAGTACAATCACCCATGAACACTGTGGAAGAGAATACTCTTGAAATTCAGATCGGTCCGTTTAACGACAGCGATCAGGCTGTTTCAGTAATAAACTTTGTGATCAGTTATGATGATGGCAGCTGGGAAAATAACAACGATCAG
>SLAU01000164.1 GCA_007126675.1 Balneolaceae bacterium | reverse complement strand
CTGATGACAGTACTCAAAGTCTGCTGAATCATCTGCAGGCGTACGTGATGCTGGATCCCTGGATTCGCAAAGATGCAGAGATCAACATGAGCCGGCGCATTACCCCCTACATCAAACCGTACAAGGAGGAGTATATCAGATTGATTCTGAATCCGGCATATAAGCCGGGGCTTGAAGAGTTAATAACCGATTACTTTAATTATGATAATTCACGAAACCGTCCCCTCGACATGCTACCGCTCTTTATGTATTTGAACAAAGAACTTACAGCATCAATGATTGAAGATACAATTACCAGTTCGCGGCCAACGTATCATTACCGGTTACCTAACTGTTCGCTTGAGGATGAAAGCTGGTCGATCGCTAAAGAATGGAATCGCTGGGTGTTGGTTGAAAAGATGGCTGCTGATTCAAAGATAGTCGATCAATATTCACGCGCCTGGCTGAAGATGAAAAGTGACACACTGGTGGGTTTTGAAGCTAAATGGATTGAATTGATTAACCGCTGGGTAAAAACTAATGATTGAACCAAGGCCAAATATCGGAGTTACAGGTCCGGATGAGGGCGGACTTGCGGCATGGGTATATACAGCGCTTTCGGTAGCGCTGGCAGGCGGACACGCGGTGCGCATCACACCCAATCGACCGGCTACAATGGATAATCTGGACGGATTAATTCTGGGCGGCGGTGCTGATGTGGAGCCAACCAAGTACGGACAGGAGCGGATTGAGCGTGCGGTACTTGTAAAAAATAAGCGGACCGTTTTTGAATGGGTTCTGTCGATTATCTTTTTCCCTCTTTACTGGATAGCACGTTATTTTCATCACACCAAATCAGCTTCGATCGATGTGGCGCGGGATAAACTGGAGCTCACACTGCTTCACGATGCGCTGGCTCAGGAAAAGCCGGTACTCGGTATTTGCCGCGGACTGCAGCTGATAAATGTTCATTTCAAGGGATCACTTCACCAGGATATCAGCGGATTTTATGTTGAAAGGCCGCAGGTTTCAACCATCTTCCCGAAAAAGAGGGTTGAAATTAAAGAGGGATCGAAGCTTCGGGAAATCCTGGATACCGATATCTGTAACGTAAATGCGCTGCACAACCAGGCGATCGATACGCCGGGCGAGGGAGTGGAGCTTGTTGCCCGGGAAGAGGGAACCGGAATCGTGCAGGCGATTGAGCATCGCGACTATCCAATGGTGATCGGGGTGCAATGGCACCCGGAGTATCTGATACAGGTAAAGCGGCAGAGAAATATTTTTAAGGAGCTGGTGAGAAATTCTCTTAATTCGAAATAGAACGCTGATATACGCTGATTGTGCAGATGTACACGGATTATATATAAAACTTTATACCTGTGTAAACCACCCGTATCCTTGATGCAGTTGGTATCTTTTTTTGAGAAACGAAATATAATCAGCGTTAATCTGCGGACTCGGCGAGAACGTTCTCGCCCTGAAGGGGCCACTATGTGGCGGAGTTACGCTGATGGTTCGCAGATTTACGCAGAGCACTTTCTAGCTAATGTCTGTATTCTGTCGTTGAAACCGAGGACTGCGAGAATTCTAAAACCCTGAGAGTTTTCTGTTTTAGCTAAAATCGTAATTCTGCTCGCAGTACAAATGTGAAGCCTTCACGCACACCGATCGGGTGCGAATAAAATTTACGATTGGTAATATTTTTCGTCATAATCACAGCTCTCACCCTCTGTTCCCAAAACCATTTTGCTGCTTTCGCATTAATCTGTAAATGGGCAGGCACTCTGCTGTGAAACGTTCCGAACGTTGGAGGATACCGCGGGTTGGCTGTCCAGAATTGTTCTCCGTCTATCCCCTCAAACTCATCCCATTGTGTGGAAGACCGGTACCATGCTGATGCCCGCAGTTCCAGATCGGGATACGGCTTAAAGCCGGCACTGTAGCGAACCTGCCATTGCGGAATCATCTTCCAGTAAGAACGGTAACTGTCCGTTCCGTTCAGGGTTCGGTTATATCCTGCAAATAGCCGGGTATCAAACATCCGCCCGGCACTGTAATTAATGGCTCCGCTGAGATCAAGACGATTCCCGGTCTGACCGGTAATCAGGCGATACGTTCCGGGCATGGTGTGCATCAGCTCATCGTACTCCACGGGCTGAAACGGAATATGAAATGAACGATGAGAAGTTATGGCAGCTTCAGTTTCCAGCTCCAAACTTTCCGACAGGCCAATATTCTGTTCAACCGAAAAGGTCAGCATCTGCTCTTTGTCAATTTCTTCAGGCATTTCAGCATCAATATTCAGCTGATCAAAAATGGTGTAACCCTGCAGTACAAGGTGATTGTAGTTACCGGAAAATCGCGTATTCAGTTCGATGATGCCCGCTTCCGCCCGTATCTGCCATGCATCAGACAGATCTGCATCAATGCCTGCAGAAGCGGTAACAAATATCTCCTCTTCAAAAGCCGTCTGTGATTTTGCAGTAAAACGGATACCCTCCGAAAGCTCTCTTTGAAAACTCCCGAGTAATGACCATTCGCGGGTGCGATACTGTAAAAGTCCGGGTGCATCATACGTGTTACTTTCGCGGCTGATACCGGCCATCAAAGATCCCCGGTTTGTTTCCCGGTTCAGGGTAGTCAGAATTTCCAGGTTGTTTTGATGCAGATCAAAATTATAATCAAACCGGTTCACACGGTAATCAAACTCTTTCCTTCCGGATATGAATAACATATTCAGCATCCAGTTTTCATTGATTTCCGCATTCCCGGCCAGTGTTACGCCTGACAAGTTTTTCTGAACAGGGACTTCACGCCCAAGCGGCCTGAAGAAAATAAACTCATCACTCTCCCCATATACTGCGCGGGCTATGAACTCAACTTTCTTCGTGGAGCTTCCCGCTTCAATCATTCCCAGCTGATTTACTCCGATCGAAGGCTCAAAATCACCGCCCGGCACCGATACTACCGTACGCATTCTGCGCTGAACTGCCAGATCTGTATTCAGATGGCGGTGATATCTGTATAGAGACTTCAGGTAAAAATCATCTGCACGATAGTTTACGGAAACATCGGTTCCCGGCCCGAATCGTTCAACATT
>SLAU01000163.1 GCA_007126675.1 Balneolaceae bacterium | reverse complement strand
GTGAAATTCTTGATCTTCTCGGCTACCTTCTTCCCCTCTTCCGGTCGAATCACTTTTTCATATTTGAACTGCCCCGTTAAATGATGGCGGGCAAGATATAGTTTCAACAACTCCTCTTCGTGCTGATTCAGTGAACTTTCATCTTCGCCCATCACCCAGTAATTCGGATGCCTGTTTTTAATTTCAAGTGGATACAGACCGGCAAATATCGAATTTCGCGAATACGGTGTGGCTGTTGGCAGTATGGAGTAGTAAAAGTCAGTATCAATTGAGAAATATTCAGCCAATATCTGTTCAAACAGCAGCCACTGATCATATCTCATACAATCGATCAGCACAAAAACGACGTTCTCTTCTTTTTTAATAAATGGAAAAACTTTGTTTTGCATCAGGTCGGGGCTCAGCATCGGTCGCTCACCCGGCTCCTTGTTTAACCATGTTTTATACTCCAGCCCCACAAAACGGGCAAATGCCTGATTGGCTTGCTGAAATTGATCCTGCAACACCTGCTGCAATCCCTCTTCACTGTCTTCCAGGTTCATCTGCCAGTGTGTAAGTGTTTTGTAAATATCAATCCAGCCTTTCCAGTCGGTCTGTTCGTTGAATCTTGACGAAAGCTGATTGAAATTTTTCAAATATGACTGAGCTGATTTTTCATTCTCAATCCGGCGTTTATCCAGAATACGCTTTATTGAAAGCAGAATTTGGTTGGGGTTCACCGGCTTAATCAGGTAATCTGCAATCTTACTGCCGATTGCATCTTCCATAATCGATTCTTCCTCACTTTTGGTGATCATCACAACAGGTAATGTTGGCTGTTTTACCTGTATTTGTTCAAGTGTTTCGATCCCGTCCATTCCCGGCATCTGTTCATCCAAAAATACAAGGTCAAAAACCTGGTCAGATATTACGGATACGGCATCCTCGCCGTTGGTAACAGGTACCACTTCGAAACCTTTTCCTTCTAAAAAAATGATGTGAGATTTTAATTGTTCAATCTCATCATCGGCCCATAATATTCGATTAGCCATGCTTTATCCGTGTTCAGTAATTTTAAGTTTTGTAGTGGAACTGTTTGTATAAACAGTAAAATACAGAAAGGCGTTTGTGTTCGGAAACAGAAGTTGATAGAAGCTCCCGAAATTCCAAATATCCCTGCTCCACTTTTCTTTTGAAGGGAGATTATGCCAGGATGTTCCATGATTATTTCTCAAGCCCAAGATTAAACCTTAAACTTCAGTTCGATTGTATAAGTCCTTTTTGGGAGTCAAAAAGTCCCCTTCCGCCTGAGGCGGATGGGGATTTAGGGGTGGTTTAATCGGAGTTTTTGAGTCATATTTGTGCTTTGAACCTGAAGACTACCACCCCCGGCCCCTCCTACACATAGGAGGGGAGTTTTTTATCCTGATTTATAATCGAACTCAGGTCTTAAACTTCACCGAAATTTATTTACTGAACTTATTCAATGGTAATCAGCGGCCGGATATTCTCCAGGCGAACGGGACCTATGCCCCTGATTTCGAGTAATTGCTCCTTGCTTTCGAATTTTCCGTTCTCCTTTCTCCATTCTATGATTCGCTCTGCATATGCCGGACCAATTCCGGGTAATTTTTGAAGAGTTTCGGAATCTGCCGTGTTTATGTTAATCAGAACTGTATCAGCCGGAGCTGCTTTTTCCGTCAAAGTTGTATCGGCTGTGGCCGTGACTGTGTAAACATCGGTTTCATCTTCTTCAAAAGGCTGATACCGCTGGAGAATTTCATGCCGTTCAGCTTCAATCACCTGGCTTCTTTCTGCAAAAATGCTCTCTAATTCAGCGTAATATTCTTCGCTGTAATTTGCCTTTGGTTCAGAAACCTGAAAAACAACCATTAATACCACTGTGAGTAAAATTAAGATGCTGATGCTGATCCGCTCATTGCGGCTTATTTGCAGCCGGTCGAGTAAAAAGAATAATTTTCGTTTCATAATTTGCTCCTTGTTTGTTCCTCCTTACTTTTATGAAACCAAAACCGAGGATTCCTTACACTTTTTCCATGAATTTTAACATTGGCACTTTTAATTACAGAAACAGGAACATCACATATTACACGAAAGGTGCCGGTAAACCACTGATAATTCTTCACGGCTGGGGTAGTGAATCGAAAGTGATGATGCCTCTTGCCGAAAGCCTGACTGACTTACGTGAGTGCCATTTAATTGATTTTCCGGGATTCGGCCAATCGGATGAGCCCGAAGAACCGTGGGGGATTGAGGATTATGCGGAAATGGTTATAGCATACATTGATCAAAAAACAGGCGAAGCAAATGTTGATTTCCTTGTTCATTCTTTCGGATGCCGGGTTATACTTTTGCTCTGTTCCGAAAACGGAATTTCTGACAGAATCGATAAAGTTCTGATCACGGGCGGAGCCGGATTAAAGCCAAGGAGGTCACTGAATTTCTATTTACGGAAATACACGGCAAAAACTCTCAAACTACCCTTTATGATACTGCCTGAATCATCAAGAGAGAAAGGTTTGAACAAACTCAGGAAAACATCTCTATGGAAAAAGCTTGGTTCATCCGATTATCAAAAGCTGACGGGAGTGATGCGAGAGACTTTCGTTAAATCGGTCACAAGATATATGGATGATTTACTTCCAGACATTGATCATGAGATTCTACTATTGTGGGGCGAAAACGATGACGCCACACCCATGGATCAGGCAAAGAGGCTTGAAAAAGGTCTCAAAAACAGTGCCCTTGTCACAATTGAAGGCGCTGGACATTATGCCTTTCTGGACCAGCGTGCCCGGTTTACTGCCATCGCGAAGGCTTTTTTTGAGGGGTAGATTGAACTGGGTTGTAAGTGAATTTGGGCAACGTATATCCTCTGCTTTTTTTAAGTGTCTGTGCAGACACTTTGGGAACAGCTTTGTGGGTAAGAAGCTAAACCTTTAGACGCTGTCAGGAGCTCCGGGAATACACCGAACCACGCTGTCAGGTCGTTCACCACTTTTTGTGTTTTTCTGAGTGAAGCTCATTTCTGAACGCAACGAGCGAATGCAATTTAGATGAAGTGAACCTTGTCTTTAAAAAGACGGCG
>SLAU01000228.1 GCA_007126675.1 Balneolaceae bacterium | reverse complement strand
TTTGGTATAGATCACGTCCTTTTTCTGAATAGTGGTACAACTGCTCTGCAGATTGCCATTAACCTTTTAGGGTTAAAAGGTGAAATTATTACTACCCCCTTTTCGTATGTAGCTACAACCAGCAGTATTGTTTGGGAAAAGAGTAAACCCATATTTGTTGATATTGATCCGGATACTTTAAACATCGATACATCAAAAATTGAAGATAAGATTACACCTTCTACTTCCGGGATTATTGCTACTCATGTGTTTGGGAACCCCTGTGATATTGAAAAAATTGAGGAGATAGCTGACAAGCATGACCTAAAAGTAATTTTTGATGCAGCTCACTGTTTTGGCACAACATACAAAGGAGGTTCGATTTATGAACGGGGAGATCTGAGTATTACCAGTTTCCATGCCACTAAAGTTTTTCAAACTGTTGAAGGCGGCGCCATATTTACAAATGATGCAGAAAAAGCCGAAAGAATTAAACTAATGAGAAATTTTGGTCACGATGGGTTTGGCCGGTTTAATGGGGTGGGAATTAACGGAAAGAATTCAGAGGTCCACGCCGCAATGGGATTGTGTAATCTTAAATATATTGATGAGGTGATGGAGAATCGGCATAAACAATGCCGGTATTACACGGATCATCTAAAGCAAACACATAGTTTATCGTATCAAAAAATCACAGATGAATCCTTCGTGATTCCTGCTTACTATCCTGTCATTTTTGAGAGCGAAGAGCAGTTGCTAAAGGTCAAAGATGCTCTTGAAAATTCAGGGATCTCACCGCGCCGTTATTTCTATCCAAGCCTGAATCTTCTGGATTATGTGGAAAGCGATCCAATGCCGGTGGCTGAAGATATTTCGAAACGCATTTTATGCTTACCTTTGTTTGATAATTTAACAGAAAGTGAGCAAGATTTCATTCTGGAGATCATACTAAAAAATATGTGAAGTACACATGAGAAAATTAGCAGTTATGCAGCCATACTTTTTTCCGCACCTGGCATACTTTCAACTCATTCATGCTTCAGATAAATTTATTTTTTATGATGACGTAAATTTCAAGACAGATGGATGGATTCACAGAAACCGAATTTTAATTAACGGAACTCCTAAGTATATCACTATACAGTGCAGAAAGGCGAGTCATTTGAAGTTGATAAATGAAGTAGAGCTTGATTTAAATGAGATCAAAAGGAATAAGCTATTGCGAAAAATTAAAATGACTTATTCAAATGCTCCTTTTTTTGATGAAGTTTATGATCTATTTGAAAATGTAATCGGTACAACCACAAAGTTCATCTCAGAACTGGCAATAGAAAGCGTTCGATCAACTATGAGTTATCTTAATATTGAGACCGATACGGCTGTTTCATCAGAGGTTTATGATAATCAAAATTTGGGCGGGAAGGACAGAGTATTGGATATATGTAAAAAAGAAAACTGTGAGATCTATATTAATTCAAAAGGAGGTATGGAACTTTACAATTCGGATGATTTTCGAAATGAGGGAATGGATCTGAAATTTCTGATTCCTGAAGTAATTATTTACAGGCAATTCAGCTCTAAGTTTGTCAGTTCTTTGTCAATTCTTGATGTGATGATGTTTAACTCAGTTGATGAGATTAATCGGATGCTTCAACGGTTTGAATTGATTTAGTTGAAAATTACAATATTGATTGAGAAAACAAATTGTGTATAATACAATCATGACATCTACCGAAGAGCCAATAGCAATCCGGCATCAGAAGTGGCTTGATGATGTGAAACCACTGGTTAGCATCGGCTGCATCACTTACAATCATGAGAAGTTTGTACGGGAGGCGATTGAAAGTTTCTTAAATCAAAAAACGACATTTAAGGTTGAGATTCTGATTCATGATGATGCGTCTCAGGACAGAACTCCTGAAATTCTTAAAGACTATGCCCAGGAGTGGCCCCATCTGTTTTCTATGATCCTGCAAACTGAAAATCAGTATTCCAAGGGTCTGAATCCCGAGGATATAAATCTGCGACGTGCGAAGGGAAAGTACATTGCACTCTGTGAGGGCGACGATTACTGGACAGATCCATTGAAACTTCAGAAACAGGTTAATTTTTTAGAATCAAATCCTGACTATTCAGTTTGTGTTGGAGGGTTCAGAAGTTATATAGAATCTGAGAACAGAATAGACGAAACTTATCTTTACTCGTTTGAGGGTGAATCTGAAGTGGGATTTCCTTTTACTTTGGAAGAGATGAAGCAGACCTGGCTCACAAAACTGTTGACAGCTCTTATTCGCAGTGATGTTTTAAAGAGCTTTGATCCTTCAGTGTATCAGCACTACAGAGATATCCACTTATTTTATCATCTGATTAAAGGCTATAAAGCCTACTACTTTAAAGAGATCTTTGGAATTTACAGAGTGCATCCCGGTGGAATTAACAGTATGAAACAGGGTGTTGTAAACAGCCGTGCAGTATATAATTGTTACAAAGAGCTATATGAACAAAACAGGGATGATTTTACAAGGCACATGTATTTGAAAAGTACTCTTGAATTGTTTAATTACAATCTATATCACAGTCACGAGAATTCCAGCTTTAGTAAAAATTTTCAGTTATATCGTGAAGCTGTACTGTTAGTGAGAAATTTAACTGAAGTTAAATGGCTTTTTACAGTTTTTGTAAAGACAAGTTTAAAAGAAAAGATAAAGATAAAGATGAAGCTTGGGTAAGCTTACTAGCTTACTAAAAATATTGCTAAGATTTAGTTGAGCTGATTTTTCAAGTAAAAGTCAAAACTTTCCCCTCAGGAGATGCTAATATTTTGAACACAGAGCGCACCGGACATAGCGTACAACAAATATGTAAAATGTTGAAGTGTGTTCTGTATTTGAGGAGGGTTAATTTTGCGTTCCTGACTTCAAAATGCAATCAAATGGTTATTTAATGAGTCCTGATCTTCCTCCCGAGAGAGTGGGAACTTGTTATAAACAAATGAAATTTTTAAAACAAACCCCGGTTTAAAGGGTTAAAAAAGTAATTAACAACAGGACTGACTGATGAAAAAATGGATTCTGATAATATTTTTAATGTTTTTAGTGCATAACACAGCTAAATCACAAGCGAAAGAGGTGCT
>SLAU01000224.1 GCA_007126675.1 Balneolaceae bacterium | reverse complement strand
AATCTGACTACCTCTATTTACTCTACAAAAAACTGTACAATAAAAAGGGAGTTGAAATTAAAACTCTCAGCTACTTTGATCACTGGAAAATTGGGATGTCGGGGATCAAAAACTCGAAAATAGTTCTCCACTATCACTGGCTTGAGTGCAGTGATATCCGCTCACTGCTGGGGATGCTCTACAAATTCATCAACATATTTATCTACACTTCTTTAGGCGGCAAACTTGTTTGGACTATTCATAACAAAATGCCGCATGACGGCCGGTTCATAAGGCTTAATTTTCGGTTGAGAAAATGGATGGCCAATAGGGCTGACAGACTTCATATACATTGCAAAACGATGATTCCGGAAATAAGTGAATTTTACGGAGTCTCCGAATCAAAATTTGTTGTAGTGCCTCACCCTAAGTTTCCGGCAAAACAAATTGATAGAAAAATTGCAGTAGAAGAGATAAACCATTTGCGTAATCTGGGGCTATCCGGAGATGATACAATATACCTGATGTTTGGTAATATCAGTCATTACAAACAGATAGATGAAGTATGCAGAATTTTTAAAACTCTTGATGACAATAAAAAACTGTTAATCGTTGGGCCTGTTAAAAAGGGGCAAATGCCATATTTTAATCAGATTAAAAAGCTTTCGAAGGATAGCAGCAACATTCGGCTTGTGCCTCATTTTATCAAAGAAGAGAATGTGCCTTTTTATTTTAATGCATCGGATTGTGTACTGTTCAACTACCGGGATATCCTGACATCAGGCGGGGTTGAGCTTGCAAATAGTTATGATAAACCGATAATTGCCCCAAAGCTGGGCTGCATAAAGGAACTCAGCGGAGAAAACCATATTCTATTTGAAACGAAAGATGAATTCATAGAAGCAATTCAATCAATCGGGGAAACAAAATGAAAAGATTGCTCTCTAAAGCAGTCTGGATTTTTATTGGCGATGGCGGTGCCAAGCTTTTCGGGTTCTTAGCCACCGTGTACCTTGCAAGAACTCTTGGCGTGGAGCAGTTCGGTCAGCTTGCTTTTGCATTATCGGTACTCGGCATCAGTGCCTGGTTTACGGATATGGGAATAAACACTGTGGCAACACGGTCAGTTGCTGCGGATAAGAAAGATAATAACCGGTTCCCTTCCGATTTTCTCTGGCTAAAAGTGACCCTTACATTTCTTACGGTCATTCTCTCCTCAATCATATTGTGGTTTATTTTTATTGATCAGCCTACAATAAGAGCACTTTGCCTGCTTTTTCTGATCTCTTTGATACCCCAGGCATTTCAAATCGAATGGTTTTATCGGGGTGTTCAGAAGTTCGAATGGGTAACGCTTGGAAGATGGATCCAGGGATTGGTTTACGTAACCGGGTTAATCCTGATTGTGACTGCTGATGACCTGCTTATTGTACCTGTAATTTACGCTATTTCCATATTTGCAGGAGCTTTTGCAATGATTGTGGTATACGGAAATTTGCAGGAGATATTTAAGTTCCCCGGTATCAAAAGATGGGGAGATATATTTAGAAGCGGAGCCAAAGTTGGAATTGGAAGTTTTCTGGCTCAATCCGTCATTTTATTTCCTTACATAATTTTAGCTGTAATTTTTTCTGACAGAATTGTGGGCCTTTACGGTGCAGCATTTAAGATTATCCTGGTTGTAATGCTGGCAGACAGGGTTTTCACAACTCTTTTACTGCCCAACTTATCAGTGATGTGGGTAAAAAAAACTGAAACTATAGCAAAAAGTCTTGAAACTCTCTCAAAATGGATATTGACAGCAGGATGTGCCGCATCGGTGATTTTATGGTTCAATTCAGAGTTTATCATCATTACCCTGTTTGGAACCGAATATTCAGAAGCTGCTCGTATGCTTGCACTCCTCTCCTTATTTATTCCCGCTACGTTCCTGAATTCCGTGTTTATGTATGGGCTCATCTCATCAGGAGATGATAATCGGTTTTTATCCGCAACCCTTTACGGTGGAATTCTATCACTGGTGATCATGACTTTTGGAGCTTTGAGCGAAAATATTACTGTGTTTGTTATATCTGTGGTGATATCAGAGATTACAATTACACTCTTTGCCTATGTAAAATTTAACAGCCTGCTGCCGGTTAAATTCTTAAAGCCTGTATTCATCTTAACATCATGTTTTGCAGTTTCGATAATTCTGGCAGGTTATATTCCATTGCCTGCAGCAATTAAAACCATCATTACGCTGCTTATTTTTGGGTTACTCTTGATTGTAACAAGGGGAATTAAATCTGAAGATTATACCTGGCTCAAACGTCAGTTCACTTCATGAAACGCAGAATACACATATCGCTGATTGGTAAATCACCGGGATGGCAAAATGTTCTGAACCAGGTAGGTGCATCATGGTCAGTTTTGAAGCATACAACTGATTTAGACTTTACCAATAGCAGTTGTGTGATTATAAATAAAAGATTGAATCGGGATGAATCATCGGATTTAGAAAAATATCTCCACGATGGCGGTGCGGTGATTGATGCGAATGGAGGTTTATCAGGTGTAACGCCTTATCAAAAGAAACTCAAAATAATTGATTCTCTCAACGAGCCGGATAAGCGTTTTAATCATATTTGTGAAATAAGTCTTAGCAAAGCCTCCAAAATTTTTCCGAATAGTGAATTACTATCCGGAACCGTTCATTTTGATGTGAAGGTGAACCGGTGCTATGCATTTATAGGAATTGACCCCGAACAGTTTTTCAGCGGATATAAGAAAAACCAAACCCGTTTTCCACACTCAAAGCATCCCACGGTATCGGAACGTGCATCAGATTCATCCAGCTTTCCATTCGCTCAGCTGATCCTGCAAATTCTTATCATTCTTCACAACAAATCAGGTCTCCCATTTGTCCATAAATGGTGGCATCCTCACAAAGATAAACAGCTATTCACGTTTCGAATCGATACGGATTACGGAACCGATGAAACCACAGAGCCGCTCATTGCACTGCTCAACAAGTATCAGGTACCGGCTACCTGGTTTTTGGATGTATCTGAGCAGGAAAATTTTGACACAGGCAGGTTATCTGCTCATAATGGTGAGGCAGCCCTGCATTGTTATGATCACATCGAATTCAGGGAAAAGGATCAGATCATTGATGATATCTGGAAAGGGTTGAAATTTTTTCAGAGAAATAATTT
>SLAU01000059.1 GCA_007126675.1 Balneolaceae bacterium | reverse complement strand
TCCTGATCGCGCACATAGTTAACGAATGTAATATTTGTGCGTATATAAGTAACATCACAAGTTCCGCAATCGAGGTATACATTGGGGATCGGTTGCAGTCCGGACTGCCCTTGTGAAAAGGCAGAAGAAGCCATAAAAACACAAATAATTATTAAAGCAGCCGGCAGTTTACGGATCACTTAGTTGGGTATGTTAGAGCAGTTGTTATATTCAGCATCCATCAAATTGTAAAAGTAACCATTTAAAGGATAGAATTGCCAATGAAAGAGGTGGCATCCCGTTAAAAGTTATTATTTTTATTCACTGAATATTTGAAATAACTTTGACTGCAATTATTCATAACCCTTTTCAGGATTACAATTGAAATTTGTCAGTTCACAATTATCCTATTTTTTTGCTAACCGCAGGGCCCGGGCAAACGTCAGGAAGCTGATGAAGTTTGTGGGTGTTTTGTTTGCCCTTTATGTAACCTATGCAATTTTATTCCACTATGTTGCACTTTATGAAGGGCAGGAACACAGCTGGCTGACCGGTTTTTACTGGGTGCTGGTTACGATGTCTACACTTGGTTTTGGTGATATTGTATTCACTTCCGATATAGGGCGTTTTTTCTCGATGCTTGTGCTTTTTTCGGGAGTGCTATTCCTGCTGGTGATGCTCCCATTTACATTTATTGAATTTTTCTATGCTCCCTGGATGAAAGCCCAGAACCAGGCACGGGCACCCAAAGAGCTTCCGGAAGGCACCAGAGATCATGTCATAATTACCAATCTCGATGTGATTACCGAATCACTGATCAACAAACTGGATTCTTATAAAATTGAATACGCTTTACTTGAACCGGATCTGCAAAAAGCACTTGATTTGTCAGATATGGGCTATAATGTAATTAATCGTGACCCGACAGATCACGATACCTACAAAGCATTATGTATTGAGGATGCAAATTTGGTTGTGGCCACCGGTAAAGATACTGTAAATACCAATGTAACTTTTACCGTCCGGGAGTTTAATAAGGATGTTAAAATTGTGGTTACATCCGCTTCACCCGATTCTGTTGATATTTTACAGATGGCCGGGGCAAATCATGTACTTCAAATGGGAGAGATTTTGGGCAGGTCGCTTGCCCGCCGTACACTGGGAGGAAATGCAAGAGTACATGTGATCGGGCATATAGATGAACTGGTAATTGGTGAATCAACTGCCCAGGAAACCCCATTGATTGGTAAAACTCTGAAGGATAGTAAAATCAGGGAATCAACAGGTGTGATGGTAGTTGGAATGTGGGAACGGGGAAAGTTTAAACAGGCGTTGCCGGATAGTGTAATTACCGATAAAACTGTATTGGTGCTGGCAGGTAATGTGGAACAACTCAGAAATTATGATGAGCTGGTGAGTATTTATCATGTTTCAGACAAGCCTGTAATTATTATCGGAGCGGGAAGGGTTGGCCGGTCAGCAGCCAAATCACTCAGCGAGCGGCAGATTGATTACCGGATTATTGATAAAAATCCTGATCGTATTCGCGATAAGGAAAAATATATTCTTGGAGATGCTGCTGATCATAATGTGTTGAATAAAGCCGGACTGGACGAAGCGCACACTGCATTGATCACAACTCATGATGATGATGTAAATATCTTTCTTACAATCTATTGTCGCAGGCTAAGTCCAAATATGCAGATTATCAGCCGTGCTACATACGAGAAAAACATCAATACGATGCACCGTGCAGGCGCCGACTTTGTGATGTCGTATGCCACAATGGGGGCAAACTCCATTTTCAATATATTAGAAGGACAGGAAGTCTTAACGCTGGCAGAAGGGCTCAATATTTTCAATCATAGAGTTAATAAAAAACTGGCCGGGAAAAGCCTCATTGAATCAGACATCCGTAAAGAGACAGGGTGTACAGTTGTGGCCATTAATTGTAAAAATGAGGGAATGATTGTGAGTCCTGATCCAAAAAAGGTTTTAAAAATGGACCAGGAGATCATATTGATTGGGTCGGCTGATGGAGAAAATGATTTCAGCAGCAGGTATGAAAAGGATAAAAACTAAGTATTGAATCAGTTTCTCCAGAACCAGGGAGTGAAAATTACAAGAACTGTGAAAAGCTCAAGACGCCCGATCATCATCAGGATTAACAGTACCCACTTTCCGGTTATGGGCACATGCGCATAATCATCGGTAGGGCCAAAATCGCCCCAGGCCGGACCGATATTTCCAAGGCATGCTATACTGGCTCCCATTGCTGAAATCAGGTCATATCCCATAAAACTCATAATAATTGCACCAGTTGCAAAAATTATGAAATAGACCACAAAGAACCCGAGAATGGTTTTCAGGATGGAAGAATCTATTACCCTGTTTCCTACCCGGACCGGCAGTACAGCTTGCGGGTGCAGAATTTGTTTAAATTCCCGTTTCAGGTTCTTCACAATTATCATCAGCCGGATCATTTTAATACCGCCCCCGGTTGACCCGCCGCAACCTCCTGTAAAAAAGAGAAGGAAAAGCAGAAATGCAGAAAATGGCATCCAGAGAGCATAATCATCGGTACCAAAACCTGTAGTGGTTAAAATTGCAAGCACCTGGAATGAGCCGTAGCGCAGGGCATCTGCAATTGAATAATTATCAATCAGCCATAAACCGCCTGAAATTCCAATAATAAAAATAACGGTCAATAAGCTATAAAACCGGATCTCGCGATTTTCAAAAAAGCTTTTATGATCTCCTGTAAATAGCCGGAAATGCATTGCGAAGTTGATTCCTGCCAGAAACATAAACAGGGTGATAATCAGATCAATATATACGGAATTGAAAGCCCCAACTGATGCATTTTGTGTTGAAAATCCGCCCGTGGCAAGTGTGGAAAAAGCGTGGTTTATCGCTTCAAACCAGTCCATTGCCGGGTGTGCCCACAGAAGGAGAAATTGAACGGCTGTCATTCCCATATAAACAGTCCATAGTAAAAAAGCAGTTTCCCGGATTCTTGGAGTGAGTTTATCGGAAGTGGACCCGGAGTATTCGGCTTTAAAAAGCTGCATGCCACCTACGCCCAAAAGTGGCAGCAGGGCAAGTGTTAGTACAATTATGCCCATTCCGCCGAGCCAGTGTGCCAGCGACCTCCAGAACAGCAGGCTTTTGTCTATCTCTTCGATCGCCGGGTTTTGTATGCCGTC
>SLAU01000013.1 GCA_007126675.1 Balneolaceae bacterium | reverse complement strand
GAAACTTTTGTGGAGTATAAAAAAGGGTACGGGCAAACGCTGATAACGGGCTATGCACGAATTGATGGCTGGAGTGTTGGAATTGTTGCAAACCAGCGAACGGTGGTAAAAAGCAAGGAAGGCGAAATGCAGATTGGCGGTGTGATCTATTCAGACAGTGCCGATAAAGCTTCACGATTTGTGATGAACTGCAATCAGAAAAAAATCCCGCTGATATTTTTACAGGATGTAACCGGCTTTATGATTGGGAAGAGAAGCGAGCACGGCGGCATCATCAAAGATGGAGCGAAAATGGTAAATGCTGTGGCAAATTCAACCGTACCCAAAATTACCATTGTAGTTGGCAACAGCTATGGTGCCGGAAATTATGCAATGTGCGGGAAAGCCTACGATCCGCGATTTATCTATGCCTGGCCAACAGCACAGATTGCGGTAATGGGGGGAACACAGGCGGCAAAAGTGCTCACACAAATACAGGTTTCAGCTCTTGAAAAGCGCGGTAAGGAGCTGAGTGATGATGATAAAGCTGATATCCTGGAGCAGATTAAAAGCCGTTACGACCAGCAAACGGATGTACGTTATGCAGCAGCGCGCCTTTGGGTGGATGGAATTATCGATCCATCTGAAACCCGCTCAAAAATTTCAAACGCGATTCACTACGCCAACCAAAACCCGGTAATTCCGGAATTTAAGACGGGGGTAATTCAGGTTTAGTAAAGGTTCTTTTGAAGCTATTTAACGTCAGTTTGATATAAGAATTTGGGAAAACAGGCTTCGATTGTGCTCAAATACGATTGGTATTTGATAACATAATAAATTTCGTCATGCCGGACCCCGATCCGGCATCTCCTGCCTATGTCAACGGCTGGAGATCCCGGATCTTCGCTAACGCTGCGTCCGGGATGACGCCCTTTTTGGATCTAAGTCCCTCCGATGGCTGCCGGGAGGGATGAAACTGAACCTCATAAGATTGAAAAAAGATTAACTCACTCCGTTATTGCTAAATCTTCATTTACAGCTTCTTTCAAAAGCTTTACCCTCTCTAAAAACCGATCAGCTCTTAGAAAGCCCACAACACGTGCATCATAGATCTCTTCGCCATCCGGACCGATAAAGACGATGGTAGGCACCCCGGCTATATTGAATCGATCGCGCAGTTCTCTGGATTCTTCTGTTTCGTATTGGGTCATATCAACCTTGAAACGCCTGAACTCTTTGGTAGCATCAATTACTTCTTCATCAGTGAAAGTAGTTCTTTCCAGTTCGAGGCAGGGGATGCACCAGTCAGCATAAAAATCCATCATGATTGGTGAACCGGCTTCAATAGCTTCGGCAAACTTTTCATCTGAGTATGTTTCCCATTGTATGCCTTCTTTCTGCAGGTTCTGGATCAATAAAACTCCTAAAATTAGCAGGGCAACACCAACTCCCCACTTAATGCGGGTGAACACTTTTTTATCGGTGCCTGATCTTTCAAGAAACCCGAGATAAATACCACCTGCTATCACTGTAACAATAATTACGTGGAACGAATAAGCCGGGAAGAAAGCCAGTGCCAGGTAGAATGCGGCAACACCGACCAAAACAACTCCGAAGACTTTTTTCACCCAAACCATCCATGTACCAGACTGAGGCAGTTTGGAAAGCAGTCCGCTGAAGGTACCTAAAATCAGGTAGGGGAATCCAAGTCCGAAAGCCATCACGAAAAAGAGGGTAAATCCAAAGAGCGGATCACCCTGAGAACCTACAAATGCAAGCAGGGCAATGATAGGCGGCCCGATACATGGAGCTGCAAAAACACCTACTACCAACCCGGAAAAGAAATGTCCGATCGCTCCGGTTGTGTTTCGTTGTGCACCACTCAGTGTTTGCATCCACGAGGAGGGAGGCTGCAGCTCATACAGCCCGAACATGCTGAGGGCGAGTGCGAAAATCAAAATTCCGATCCCGGCTAAAACTATCGGACTCTGCAGCCAGCTTCCAAAAAGTGCCCCGGTGTACGCCGCAGCAACGCCAAGAACACTGTACATAAAAACAATGCCCATTACATAGATAAATGCCATTATGAAAGAGCTGCCGAGTTTGCTCTCTTCACCTTTTCGGCTGCCAAAAAGTGATACGGTAACTGACAGCATGGGATACACACAGGGAGTCAGGTTCAGTGCCAGGCCAATCAGAAAAATTCCTGCCAGAGCCCAAAAGATTCCCAGCGTATCAAAAAGTGCAGCAATTTCGCCACTGCCTCTGGCGGTTAACGCATCGGTTATGGATCCTCTTGCGGTTTCCACACCCTCAAAAAATGCAGTATTCAATGGCTGGTACCCGGTTCCTTCTGCGCTTACTTCTACCGGTACAGTTATATCAAGAGTAACCGGAGCAAGGCAAACCTCATTATCACAAGCTTGTATTCTGAGTGTGCCTTCCAATTCGTAACTGCCGGGTTCCAGGTTATGATCGGCTGTAATGGTAAACAGGATGGGAGCTTCACCTTCATACACATCAACAGGTTCGGGAGAAAAATCGAAATTGTAGGTTTTTGAAGGGGGATACTGATAACCCGAAGCGGTCAATCCCTCTATATCATTGATTTGAAGCCGGGTACCAATCAAAAAATCCTGCGAAGGCTGGTTGGAATTTACATGCCAGGTATCTTCCAGATTTAACAATACAGCCGACTGGGCAGAACTGCCGGCAGGGATCACATTTTGGGAATGCCTTATTTCAATATTAACCTTATCAGCACTGGATGCTCCCTGTGCATTCAGTAAAAATGGAAACAGCGAGATAAGAAATAAGGGTAAAATTCGCTTCATCAAATTATCAGTTACTCGGTTTATCATCATCGATTAAAATCAGTAAAAACAGTGAAGTTGTTATGAACGTACTACTTAAAGTAAAATTGGAGTCTACTATCATCTTCTGTGTGAAAATCGCAATTAGCAGAGAGATAAATAATCACATAAAGATAACAAGTTAAATACTCTAAGTTTTCAGGTAATTAGCTGCTGATAAGAAAGTCCAACGATTTGGCTGCAAAAGGTTTTTCTGATATGAGGAAGGGTTCGCCGTATTCAAATCCTCCTTTATGCCCAAACTGTTTGGCGCGTGCACGTAACATTTCAAAAAAAGCCGGATCGGAAACATGAGTTTGGGGTTCATCTCCAGGGTCTTTTACATCAAACTGAGATGAAAATGCATGGATAGCCTTTTCTTTGATGTATATAGTATCGGAAATATCAAAAACGAAATCTGGTTCAAAATGGGTATCTATCATGTAATGGAGAACCTGACCAGGCCGGTGAGGCTCTTGAATGGTTCCATTTTTTGATTTGGTTTCAATTTTTACCAATCCGCTGTAAAATATTGCGTCTTTAATTAACCTTGCCGCATCTCCATGATCGGGGTGTCTGTCAACAAGCGGAGGCAGCAGGCAAATATCGGGTTTGTATTTTCGCAGCATTTTGATGATTGGCAGCTGATTTTCCCGGCTGTTTACCAGCTCGGTATCCGGCAGCCCCAGGTTTTCCCGCACTTTCAGTCCAATAATTTTAGCAGCTGCTTCAGCTTCTTTTTTCCGTAATTCAGTTGAACCACGACTGCCCATTTCACCTCGCGTGAGGTCTATAACCCCGGCTTCATATCCCTGGCTGGTAAGTGCTGCTAAAGTTCCCGAACAGCCAAGTTCAGTATCATCGGGATGAGCTCCAAAAGCCAACACTGTTAATTTCATAATGTACACATTTGATTAAGTTCTGAATAGTTGATGAAAAGGTACTGAATGAAGTTTAAAGTTCGAACTTTATTAAAATATAGCTGTAACTTTATGTTTATGGATACGTAATTACTCTTCAAGGTATGAATTGAACTGCAGAAAATTTTTAACCGGTAACTGAATGAACAGATTTTTTATAAGCTTAAAAGAGGGGTCGAAGATCGCATATCAAGCTCTTTGGGCAAATAAAATGAGAGCCATTCTCACCACTACCTGTATTGTTATCGGAATAGTTTCGGTTACCGCTATGAATACCATTTCGGATGGGATTGACCGATCTTTTGAAAGCAGTATGGATATGCTTGGCCGCAATGTGGTTTTTGTGGAAAAATGGCCATGGGGATTTGGAGGTGAATACAAATGGTGGGAATATCGAAATCGCCGCGAAATGGACCTTTCATATGTGGAACAGTTACGGAGATTAACACCATCCGCTTCTGCAGTTTCGGCTTCTGCAAACCGTAACACAACTATCAGATATCAGGAAAGAGTAGTAGAAAGGGCGGGCCTGAATGGGGCAACAGCCAGTTATTTTCAAACAGCCGGATTAAATATTGAAGACGGCCGGCCATTTAATGAAGATGAGGTTCAGCGTGCTGCAAGAGTTGTTGTAATTGGCGGCAGTATTTCAGACGCACTTTTCGCTGATACAGACCCGATCGGGAAACAGGTTCGCATTCAGGGTCAGCGCTTTTTGGTGATTGGGACACTTGAGCGCCAGGGAAATTTTCTCGGGCTCGAAGATGCTGACAACCGGATTGTGATGCCAATCTCTGCTTATGGTACCATTTATGGACTTCGAGCCGGTATACAGCTGTCCGTGCAGTTTCCTGATGAAGAAACTCTGGTTGAAGGTGAATATGAAGTGATAGGGGCAATGAGACAGATTCGTCAGCTGGATCCTATGGACGATGATGATTTTGCAATCAACAAAGCAGCATTGTTTGAGCAGGAATTCCAGGGAATGAAAATGGTGATTTATGGGATCGGGATATTCCTGACCGGGCTCGCTCTTTTTGTGGGTGGCATTGGTGTGATGAACATCATGTTTGTAAGCGTTAAAGAACGCACAAAAGAAATTGGAATCCGTAAAGCAGTAGGTGCAAAATCGTGGGAAATACTGCTGCAATTTTTGATTGAATCGATAGTAATCTGTTTAATTGGCGGATTGATTGGCGTATTGCTTTCAATAGGCGTTACACAGCTGCTGAATCAATTCTTTGTAGCATATATGGATTGGACTACCGTACTGAATGCAATCCTGATCTGTGCATTCGTCGGAATTTTATTTGGATATCTGCCATCGAGCAGGGCATCAAAAGCAGACCCCATAGAATCACTTAGGTACGAGTAATCATGAGAATTTTTGAAGTATTCAAACAGGCATTTGATTCTATAAGCGCTAATAAACTGCGCTCTTCCCTTACTCTGCTTGCCATTTCCGTTGGGGTATTTGCAATCATTAGTGCCAATACAGCAGTAATGGTGCTCGATACCTATTTCAAAGATACCCTGAGCCTGATGGGTGGCGATGTGATCACAGTTTCAAAAATGCCGGCTATTTCAATGGGGCCTACCGATTGGGAGAAGTACCGGAACAGAGAGGATATTACGATCCATCAGATGGAGCGCCTCAGAGATTTAAGTGAAGGGACTAGTGAAATAGGCCCGGATCGCACCTATCGTACTACAAGAGTGACTTACGGTGAGCTTGAAACGGAGCCAAATATTGGTATACGTGGCGGGAATGAGCATTATTTATCAAACAATGCCTATAATATTGAAGAAGGCCGCAACTTTTTGATTGAGGAGATCGACAATGCAAACCCGGTTGCAATTATAGGTGCTGATGTAGCTTCAGCACTTTTTGAACGGGAAAACCCTTTGGGCAAAGAAATCCGGATTGAAGGAAGACGATATACTGTAATTGGCGTAACGGAAGCTAAAGGGAATGTATTTGGATCTACACTGGACCGGTTTGTAGTAATACCCTACACACTGGCTGCGGGTATTTATGGGAGAAATCAAAATATTGGTATTCAGGTACGGGCCGGTTCGGTAGAAACTGTTGCAGCTGCAATTGATGAGCTGACAGGAGTGTTGCGGGCAATCAGGAAAGTTGACCCTGCAGACCCAAACGATTTTGAGATTACCACAAATGAAACACTTGGCGGGGCGTTCGACTCTTTCACAGGAATACTTTACACAATTGGATTTGTAATAGGAGGGATCGTGCTTCTGGGTGCCGGTATTGGTGTTATGAATATTATGCTGGTTTCAGTAACAGAGAGAACAAGAGAGATCGGGATAAGAAAAGCTGTGGGTGCCACAAAAAAAGCTATCGTATCTCAATTCCTGATGGAGTCGATTGCTCTGTGCCAGATCGGTGGAGTGATAGGTATTATTGCAGGTATGTTATTAGGTAATGCAGCAGCTCTTTGGCTCGATTCAAGTATCGTAGTACCCTGGGTGTCTGCAATTGGCGGGATAATAGGAATGACCATCATCGGAGTACTGTTTGGTGTATATCCGGCTTTCAAAGCGGCGCAGCTCGACCCTATAGAAAGCTTGCGTTACGAGTAAAAGGCTACTACTTTTTAGATTAGGCTATCGGAGCACTGGGTGCAAAAGTTTTAAATTTGTTATCTGGTATTTAATATTCACGGAACTCTGAAAACATTTTTCAATAAATCTTTTTCGTTACCCCTCAACACCTTATTTTCAACATATAAACATAAACTTAGACATATAATATCATGGAAGACAATATCCTGAATGACCTTAATGATGAATTAGAAGATGTTATTCATGAAGGGAGAGAATTACTGGATGCTGAAAATTTAGGCGAGCGGTTTGATGAGTTAAAAACAGATGCCGAACTAATGATTCGGAAGAATCCGATCAAAAGTGTTTTAATAGGTGCGCTAGCCGGATTTGTTATTGCAAAAATCTTCAAATGAGATTGACGAAATATGTCTGAATTTGATCAAAATGAAGAAGTTGATGAAGGTTTTGCTCACGATATAAAAATGTATATTGAGCACCGTATTCAGCTTTTTTCAATAACAATCACTGAACAAATAAGTGCGGTAATAGCTGAATCTATCCAAAAAGTAATTGCTTTACTGATGATTTGTGGCGGCTTGCTTATACTTTGGATGTCTCTCGGTTTTTACCTTGGCTCTATTTTGCAAAGTTATGGAGCAGGCTTTTTTATTGCAGCTTTGCCGCTTTTATTGTCTGGTATTCTTTTTTACAGAATTCGATTCAGGCGATTAGAAAATCAAATTCAGGCAGATCTTTTGAGCAGATTGCCATTTGGATTAGATGATGAGACGAACAAACAAGAAAATGAATCCAATGGAGAAAAATAAACTGATGAATTCTAAAGAAAAATCAGTTTCCGATATCAAAGCCAGAAAAGCTGATCTCGAAAAGGAGATAAAACGCCTGGAAAATAAGTTTGCTAAAAAAACTGAGAGAGTAAAAAAGCGTGTTGATAGTACTATGAAACCCATACAGCGCATAAAAAAACGCCCATTTGTAGCAGTGAGTTTTGCTGTACTAACGGGTTTTGTACTTGGATCGGGTACGGGCGGAAGGCGAAGAAAGAATAGTACAGCAAATAAAAGTGATTCTCTTACCTCCTTAATTACAGTTGAACTGAAAAAACTGGCAGCGCGACGCGCAATTGAATTAATTTCTGACTACGTTGACTCTGAATTAATCCCCCGGCTAAAAAAAAGCCGATCCGGTAAAGGTTCAGATGAGGATTTTTTAGACTCCTGAATGTATCAGAGAACCTCTTTGTTAAAAAACGTATTGTTTTTTCGATAAAGAATTTTTTTTCTGCAACTCTGCTTAAACTTTATCGTGTAACCCATAAAACGAGTAATTAACGATTACCATGAATAAATTCTTTATAACAGGCTTACTTCTATTTCTTTTAACACCTTTTTATGCAAACGCACAAACGGCAACAGAATTAACTATTGAAGATGCTATTGATCTTGCTCTCACCAACAACTTTCAACTAAGGCAAGCTGAAAATAATCTTGATCTTGCTGAAACAAGAATCTGGAGTGCAAGGGCAGACTTTCTTCCTTCATTGAACGCACAGTTCAGCGGTACCCGTCAGGCCGGTCTTGATTTTATTCCTGAAGACTTGGCATTTGAAGACAGGGTAACATATGCCGTTTCAGGTAACATATCTACTAATATTCCGATATTCACCGGCTTCAGAAATATTGCAAATTTAAGAAGTACTGAAGCATCAAAATTATCACAGGAAGAGAGACTGCAGCGCTTAAGAGAAAATATCATTTTTGAGACCGCCAGCCGTTATCTGCAGGTAGTGTTAAATGAGCAACTTTTAGATATAGCTGAAGTTACTCTTGAAGCCTCAATGAGTCAGCTCGAGCAGGTTAGTGCACAGGTAGAAGTAGGTGCACGGCCAACTGTTGACCTTTTCAACCAGGAAGCGACGGTTGCCAGTGACGAACTTGAAATTGTACAGCGGCAAAATGCTTTGGATGTTAGCATTGCTCAACTGCTTAGAATCATGCAGGATGAGTCGATCACCGATGTAATAACCGTTCTGCCTGAAGCGGAAGATCTTTCACTAGTTCCTATCGATTTGAATCTGCAGGAATTGATTCAGACAGCACTAGAGTCGCGCAGCGATTACAGGGCCCAGGAATATGAAATTGAAAGCAACATCAACGAAATTCGAATTCAGAGATCTAATATGCTTCCAAGCCTTTCAGCAAGTGCAAGTTTGTCAAGCAGGTACAGTGATCAGCTAACGGACCCCTTAACTGGACGTTCGGTTGATTTCTCTGATCAGTTTTTTGACAGAAGTGTTACACGCACTGCAGGCTTCACTTTGCAGATACCGATTTTTAACCGCTGGAATAATCGCACTTCAATGCAAAGTGCTCAAATACAGCTTAAAAACAGCCGGCTTGAACTGGATAATATCAGGTTCCAGGTAAGCGAGGAGGTAAGGCAGGCTTACAATGACTACCAGTCGATTGTTAAGCAGCTCGAATCAACCGAGAAAGCTCTGAGGGCGGCCGAGAGAGCGTATGAAACTGAGCTGCAACGATACGAAATTGGTGCATCAACCCTTATTGAGCTGAATCAGGCCAATGCAAATTTTGTGCAGGCGCAATCAAACCGTATCCAGACTATTTACAATTTCGTGTTCCAGGAAAAAATTCTTGACTACTACCTGGGCCGCGTCACAGCTGATATACAAATAAATTAAAACTGAATCCGATGGCTAAGAAACAATCTGCGACAAAGAAGCTTTTTAAAGTACTTGGCGGGCTATTTATACTGCTTATAGTAGTTGGTATTGTTGCCAACGCAATGGGCTGGATGGATCGCCCTGACCGTGAGTTTGAAGTACAAACAGCGAATGCTGAGATTCGAACAATAACGCAGATTGTTTCAGCTTCAGGACGTATTCAACCGGAAGTTGAAGTAACAATTCGTCCGGATGTTTCGGGAGAAATTATAGAATTGAATGTGCGTGAGGGAGACTTTGTTCGGGAAGGCGATCTTCTTCTTCGCATTAAACCGGATATTTATGAAGCCCGGATTGACGAGTTAAATGCTTCACTATTATCACAACGATCCCGAATGGAAGAGGCTCGTGCTAATAAGCTTCAGGCTGAATCAGAATATCTGAAAAATAAACAGCTGAATGATCGAAATTTAATTTCCACACTCGAGTATTTGCAATCCAAGAATAACTTTGAGGCACGAAAATCCAATTTTAAAGCCTCTGAATATCAGATAGAAAGTGTTCGGGCACAACTCCGAAGAGCCGAAGAGGAACTTCAGCAAACGGTGATCAGGGCTCCTAAAAACGGAACGATCAGTAAACTTGATGTAGAGCGCGGCGAAAGGGTGTTAGGACAGGCACAAACTGCCGGTACCGAAATGATGCGAATTGCCCGAATGGAACAGATGGAAATTAATGTGGATGTAAATGAAAATGATATCGTAAATGTATCTCTCTCAGATACAGCTGAAATTCAGGTAGATGCTTATCCGAACCGTATTTTTGAAGGGATTGTAACTGAAATTGCAAACTCAGCCGATATAACGGGAAGCAGTTCGGCTGACCAGGTTACCAATTATAAAGTTAAAATCCGGATTACTTCACCGCATAATTTACAGGATGCTTCCGATGACCTGATTGTACAGGTTTCTGACCAGGAGACACCTGATCGTGATTTTGTTGCTAATTTCAAGCCCGGAATGTCAGGTACGGTTGATATTATGGCTAATACTGTATACGATGTGGTAGCTGTTCCGATACAATCAGTTACGGTTCGAAATTTTGCGGATTTGGAAAAAGATGATACTGATGAACAGATAGAGGAAGCAAGCAGCCAAACAAGAAGATCATCAGCAAGCGAAGATTTTCGCAGAGTCGTTTTTGTAAATGATAATGGAACCGCCAGGATGAAGCAGGTTCAAACCGGAATCAGTGATAATACACACATTCAGGTTATGAGTGGCCTGGACGAGGGCGAAGAAGTGGTTACAGGCAGCTACAGAGTTTTATCTCGTGAGCTTGAAGACGGCGATGTAATTAAAGTAACAAACAGACAACAAGTGCAATTAGCCGGAGGCAGATAATGAGTGATGCAGTAATTCAAATACGTGATCTGAAAAAGATCTACCAGATGGGGCAAACTCAGGTTAAAGCTCTGAATGGCGTTTCGTTCGACATCAACAAGAATGAGTACATTGCAGTTATGGGGCCGTCAGGTTCAGGCAAATCTACGCTGATGAACATGATTGGTTGTCTCGATACACCTACCGAAGGAACGTATATTCTGAACGGCAATAATGTTAGTGAACTAAATGACGCCGAACTTGCAGATGCACGAAATCGAGAGATCGGATTTGTTTTTCAAACTTTTAACCTGTTACCCAGAACCGATTGTTTGAGCAATGTTGAACTTCCCTTAATCTATTCCGGCGTAAAAAGCAGTGAACGTAAAAAAAGAGCGGTTGAAACTCTTGAAAAAGTTGGATTAGGTGATCGTCTGGATCATAAACCGAATGAGCTTTCCGGTGGACAAAGACAGCGTGTGGCCATTGCCAGGGCACTGGTTAACAATCCGTCAATACTGCTTGCCGATGAGCCAACCGGTAATCTTGATACAAAAACCGGCGAAGAGATAATGAATCTGTTTGAAGAGTTATACAGAGCCGGTAATACGATTATTCTCGTTACACACGAAAATGATATTGCCGAACACGCACGCAGAATTATCAGGCTCAGAGACGGAATTATTGAAACTGATGAACCGGTCGAAAATCCTGTTCTGGCGAATAAAGATATAGTTCTCGAAACTGCCTAAAAGTACTTTCGTTAGTACAGATTTATTACATTTGGTTTGATTGTTAACCAAATGTATGATACCAAATGAAAATATATCGCTTCTGTCTGACCACCTCCCTTATATTTTTAATCACTTCTTTATCAACCGTTTTTTCACAACAGTTAGATAAAGACAGAATCAGTGAGCTTACAAAAACTCATCTTGCTGATGCCATTCATGAATTGCGGGATATGTTGTCGGTTCCAAATATCGGCACAAATCCAGAGCATGTGGCTGCAAATGTTGCCTGGATGGATAACGCATTTTCAGATCGCGGCTTCACTATAACCATTCTCGAAACAGAAGGACCTCCGCTTCTTTTAGCGGGTATGGAATTTGATGAATCGTTACCTACTGTTTTATTTTACATGCATGCTGACGGCCAGCCGGTTGATCCTGCAAGATGGTCACAGCCTGATCCGTTTGACCCTGTGCTGAAGAAAAAAACCGATACCGGAGATTGGGAAATTATCTCATGGGATCATATTGATGGTGAAATTGATCATGAATGGAGAATATTTGCACGCTCCGCTTCAGATGATAAAGGCCCGATCGGTATGTTTCTGAAATCGATCGATATTTTACAGGAAATAGAAGAACAACCCCAATTTAACGTAAAGGTAATCTTAGATTTTGAAGAGGAGATAGGATCTCCAAATCTTCCGGACGCAGTAAAAGTTTACAGTGTAGAACTGGCTGCGGATAAAATGGTAATTCTTGACGG